>JBKPNA010000364.1:0-11231 GCA_046765695.1 Actinomycetota bacterium
GATCCAGGGCGCCCAGTCGGGTCAGTACCTGCAGCGGCTGCACGCGCTGCTGCTCGGCGAGGACGGCTTCTACGACGACGTGTTCTCCTCATTGCGGATCCCGTACGAGCCGATCCGCTGGGCGACCGACGTCACGTCGGAGCACGAGGACCAGATCCCCAAGCAGGCGCGCATCATGGAGATGATCAACGCCTACCGGGTCCGCGGCCACCTGATGGCCGACATCGATCCGATCGAGTACCACCTGCGCAACCACCCCGACCTCGATGTGCAGACCCACGAGCTGACCCTGTGGGACCTGGATCGCGAGTTCGCCACCGGCAGCTTCGCCGGCGGCCAGGGCCGGATGAAGATGCGCAAGATCCTCGGCATCCTGCGCGACTCCTACTGCCGCACCACCGGCATCGAGTACATGCACATCTCCGAGCCGACCCAGCGCAAATGGATCCAGGACCGGGTGGAGCGGCCGCACGAGTCGCTGCCCCGCGAGGAGCACCTGCGGAGCCTGGACAAGCTCAACGAGGCGGAGATCTTCGAGACCTTCCTGCAGACCAAGTTCGTCGGCCAGAAGCGCTTCTCGCTGGAGGGTGGCGAGTCCGCGATCGCCCTGCTGGACGAGGTCTGCGAGCAGGCCGCCGACGCCGGCCTGGAGGAGGTCTGCATCGGGATGCCGCACCGCGGCCGGCTGAACGTGCTGGCCAACATCGTGGGCAAGTCGTACGCGCAGATCTTCCGCGAGTTCGAGGGCAACCTCGACCCGAGGACTGTGCAGGGCTCCGGTGACGTGAAGTACCACCTGGGGTCCGAGGGCCAGTTCACCGCCCTCACCGGGTCGACGATCAAGACGTCCGTGGCCGCCAACCCGAGCCATCTCGAAGCGGTCAACCCCGTGCTCGAGGGCATCGCCCGGGCCAAGCAGGACATCCTCGACCGGGGTGGTGAGTTCCCCGTGCTGCCGGTGCTGATGCACGGCGACGCGGCCTTCGCCGGCCAGGGCGTGGTTGCCGAGACGCTGAACCTCAGCCAGCTCCGTGGCTACCGGACGGGCGGCACCATCCACATCATCGTGAACAACCAGGTGGGGTTCACCACTTCCCCCACCGAGTCCCGGTCGTCGATCTACTGCACTGACGTGGCGCGGATGGTGCAGGCTCCGATCTTCCATGTCAACGGCGACGACCCCGAGGCCTGCATCCGGGTCGCCCGACTGGCCTTCGCGTTCCGCCAGGAGTTCAACAAGGACGTGGTGATCGACATGATCTGCTACCGCAGGCGCGGTCACAACGAGGGCGACGACCCCAGCTTCACCCAGCCGCGGATGTATGACCTGATCGAAAAGAAGCGTTCGGTCCGCAAGCTCTACACCGAGGCGCTGATCGGCCGGGGTGACATCACCGTCGAGGACGCCGAGACCGTGATGTCCAGGTTCCAGCGCCGGCTGGAGAGCGTCTTCGCCGAAGTCCGGAAACCCGAGGCGAAGGCTCAGGACGTTGACTGGAATCCGGTCCCGGCGTACCCGGAGAAGTCGGCGGCCAAGCACGGCACCGCGGTCAGCATCGAGACGCTGAAGAAGATCGCCGACGCCCACACCAACTTCCCCGAGGGCTTCACCGTGCATCCCAAGGTGATGCCGCAACTGCAGCGCCGCGCGGCCGCCATCACCCAGGGCCCGATCGACTGGGCGACCGGCGAGATCGTTGCCCTCGGCTCCCTGCTGCTGGACGGCCGGGCAGTGCGGCTGACCGGCCAGGACACCCGGCGGGGCACCTTCGTGCAGCGCTTCGCAGCCATCGTGGATCGCAAGACCGGTGAATCCTGGGTGCCGCTGAACCACCTCGACGAGGAGCAGGCCAAGCTCCACGTCTTCGACTCGCTGCTCAGCGAGTACGCCGCGATGGGCTTCGAGTACGGGTACTCGGTCGCTCGCCCAGAGGCCCTGGTGCTGTGGGAGGCGCAGTTCGGCGACTTCGCCAACGGAGCCCAGACGATCATCGACGAGTTCATCAGCTCCGGTCAGGCCAAGTGGACGCAGAAGTCCGGAGTGGTGCTGCTGCTGCCCCACGGCTACGAGGGACAGGGTCCCGACCACTCGTCGGGCAGGATCGAGCGCTGGCTGCAACTGGCCGCCGAGGACGCCTTCACCGTGGCCCAGCCCTCGACGCCGGCAAGCTACTTCCACCTGCTGCGGCAGCAAGCGCTGGGCGAGATGCACCGTCCGTTGATCGTGTTCACGCCGAAGTCCATGCTGCGCAACAAGCTGGCCGTCTCCGATCCGTCCGACTTCATGCGCGGATCATGGCAGCCGGTACTTGAGGACCCGACGATCACCGACCCAAGCGAAGTCACCTCGGTGCTGCTCGCCACGGGCAAGGTGCGGTGGGACCTGATCAACCGGCGCCGGGCGCAGCGGATGGACGGCAAGGTCGCGATCCTGTCGGTCGAGCGGCTCTACCCGCTGCCTGGGCAGCAGATCGCCGACTACCTGCAGCGTTTCGAGAACCTCAAGGACGTTCGCTGGGTGCAGGACGAGCCCCGCAACCAGGGCGCGTGGCCGTTCATGGCGCTCAACCTGTTCGGCGCGCTCCAGGCGGCGTACCCGGGACGGGACTGGACGCTGACTCCGGTGACCAGGCCGGCCTCGTCGGCTCCGTCGGTCGGCTCTGCGAAAGTGCACGAGGCACAGCAGCGGAGCTTGCTGGATGCCGCTTTCGCCTCCGACTGACGGCTTGCCCAGTACGCCGAACGATGTACTTCACCGACCGTGGCATCGAGGAGTTGGCGACCCGCCGGGGCGAGGACGAAGTGACCCTCGGCTGGCTTGCCGAGCAGTTGCGTGACTTCGTCGACCTCAACCCGGAGTTCGAGCTGCCGGTCGAGCGGCTGGCCACCTGGCTCGCGCGACTGGACGACGAGGACGAGTAGTCCCGGGGTTGTTGGTCACCCCTCGTACCGAAACCGGTCACAGACGACACGGTTTCGGTCGAGAAGCATCTCGTCTGTGACCGGTTGCCTAGGGGAGGAAGACGATCTTGCCGAACACGTCGCCGGCGATCATGGCCGCGAAGCCCTCCACCGCTCTGGCAAGCGGCAGTACGCGGTCGATCACCGGTCGGACACCGGTGACAACCATCATCCGGATGCACCCTTCCAGCTCGGCCCGGGTGCCCATCGTCGTACCGACTACCTGAACTGGCTTGAAGAAGATCTTCCGGAGCTCGGCCCGGGCCGGCTGGTCTCCCGATGTCACCCCGGCGAGCACCAGGGTGCCGCCGGGCCGGAGGACGTTGATCGAGTGCGACCAGGTGGCTGCACCGACCGTGTCGAGCACGGCGTCCACCCGCTCGGGAAGCCGGGCGCCGGCGGGAAAAGCGCTGTGCGCACCCAGCTCCAGAGCTCGCGTGCCGCGAGCCTCGTCCCGTGACGTCACCCACACGCGTAGGCCGGCGTGCCGGGCGAGAGCGATGGCCGCCGTCGCCACCCCTCCCCCGGCACCCTGGACCAGCACGGTATCCCCCGGTCGGGTGCCGGACCGGCTGAACAGCATGCGATAGGCCGTAAGCCAGGCTGTGGGCAGGCACGCCGCCTCGGCGAAGCTCAACTCGGCCGGTTTGTCCACCAGGTTGCGCGCCGGAACCCGGACCTGGGCCGCCAGCGCGCCCGGATACCGCTCGGACAGCAGAGACCTGTGGGAATCGTAAGTCTCGTCCGAGCCGACGAAGTCCGGATCGTTCACCACCGCGTGCACGATCACCTCGCGGCCGTCCTCGGTGACCCCGGCAGCGTCACAGCCCAACACCATGGGCAGCCGGTCCGCGGCAAGGCCGACGCCACGCAGCGACCAGACGTCATGGTGGTTCAGCGCCGCGGCACGGACCTGCACGGTTACCCAGCCGGCCGGCACCTCGGGCGGCTCGATGTCCTGTACCCGGAGCGCGGTCAGCGGCTCGGCGGGGTCGGCGGCGACGGCGCAGGCGGCGAGCACGCTCGTAGAGTACGACCCATGCCGGACGCCGACGTGGTAGCTGCCGCCTTCGCCGACCGCCACGGTCATGACCCCGTCGGTGTCTGGGCCGCGCCGGGCCGGGTCAATCTGATCGGTGAGCACACCGACTACAACGACGGCTTCGTGATGCCGTTCGCACTGACCCAGCGGGTGACCGTCGCCGCCGCCCAGCGGCACGACGACACGTGGACGGTGACCTCACTGAACCGCGAGTCGACCGAGAGCTTCGGCCGGCGCGACCTGGTTCCCGGACGTGACGGCTGGTCCGCGTACGCGGCCGGGGTGGTCTGGGCACTCGATCAGACCGGACACAAGGTACCGGGGGCTGATCTGGTGCTGACCTCCGACGTACCGGTAGGTGCGGGTCTCTCCTCCTCGGCGGCGCTTGAGTGTGCGGTGCTGACGGCGCTGGTCGAGCTCAGCGGGATCGAGATCGCGGCCATCGACCGGGCGAAACTCGCCCGGCGCGCGGAGAACGAGTTCGTCGGTGCACCGACGGGGCTGATGGACCAGGCGGCCTCGATCCTCTGCACCGCCGACCATGCCCTGTTCTTCGACTGCCGCAGCACTGACGCGGAGCAGGTGCCGCTGGATTTGGGTGCTGGCGGGCTGGAGTTGCTGGTGCTCGACACGCGGACCCCGCACGCCCTGGTGGACAGTGAGTACGCCACCCGCCGGGCGAGCTGCGAGGAGGCGGCGAAGCGACTGGGCGTCCCGGCCCTCCGTGACGTGACCGATCTGTCTGCGGCGCTGGCCAAACTGGACGATGAGGTGATGCAGCGCCGGGTGCGTCATGTGGTGACCGAGAACGCCCGGGTCGTGGATGCCGCCGAGGTCCTGCGAGCCGGGCGGGTGGCCGACCTTGGGTCGCTGCTGGACGCCTCGCATGCGTCGATGCGCGACGACTTCGAGATCACCGTGCCGACGGTGGACCTCGCCGTTGAGTCGGCCCGCGCGGCCGGTGCGCTGGGCGCCCGGATGACCGGCGGCGGCTTCGGCGGCTGCATCATCGCCCTGCTGCCTCGCGGGCACTCCGAGGCCGTCGCCGCACACATCGCCGATAACTTCACCAACGCGGGATTCGGCGCTCCGGCCGGCTTCGTGGGCGTTCCATCAGTCGGAGCGGGCCGGATCCGCTGACACCAGCTTGGATCCGTCTCTCCGCTCGACGCCACAACTGACGACCGATCAGGCCGTTCGGTCGGGCGGCTGGCTCGCCGACCCAACGAAGACCTCGGTAGAACGCGGGTGGAGCAATCCGACCAGAGCCGCGACGGCGACCAAGGCCATGGTGCCGGCGACCCAAGTGGTCGGCTCACGCCGGAAGCTGAAGGCAATGGGCAGCAGGATCAGCTGCGTGGCAACCGCCGGAGCCCGGCTCCAGCGTCGGCCGAGCAACACCCCCCGCGCCATGGCAACGAGCAGCACGCCGTACCCCAACATCCAGATCGCGACCTCCGCACCAACGATCGGCCGGCTGATGCGGATCTGGGTCAGCGCGATCCCGCCGAAGACCAGAGCCGACAGCGCCTCGATCCCCAGCAGAACCGCAGCGAGCACGAGCGGCGCCGGGCGGGATGGGGAGGGGGCGGGCACCCGCTCACTGTAGGCGTCCGGGCTGGCGGTAGACTCCTCTGCCATCGGGCGGCTCGGGTCACGTCCGCTATAGCACACTGTCCTCGAAATGTGAGGCAACCAACGCCCCAGACCCTTGTGTTGGCGCGCGATCCTTGAAAGTCTTTGGTTGAAGTTGAGTGCGTCAGGGTAGTGCATCTCAAGCTTCCCCAGAGCACCGGGTCCCATGCCCGGGACCCAGCCAGCAAACCAGTGAGGAGCGTGTAACGCCATGGATTGGCGCCACAAGGCCGCCTGTCTGGACGAGGATCCGGAGCTGTTCTTCCCGATCGGAAATACCGGCCCGGCCCTGCTCCAGATTGAAGAGGCCAAGCAGGTCTGCCGGCGATGCGACGTCAGGGACGCATGTCTGCAGTGGGCGCTGGAAGCGGGGCAAGATCATGGTGTGTGGGGCGGACTGAGCGAAGACGAGCGGCGGGCACTTAAACGCAGGGCCGCTCGGGCAAGGATCCGCACCGCATAGCTGCTATCCATCCAGCTGTGAACGCCGGGGCGATCCCCCGGCGTTCTGCTTTTGTGAGCACTAACCAGTGGGTGCGGCTCGCTAGACCGAACGAGCCGGACCCACGATCTATGGCAGCGGGTCGATCCGCTCCTCAGCTGCTGCTCACCCGATCGGTGCGCTTGAAGGCGACCGCGTCGAGCGCCGGCACCGTGACCGTCGCGAAGCCGGTGCTGTTCACCACAAAGCTCGCGCCGGTGCAGGAGCCACCGGATTTGCGGCCGTTGATGATGTCGCAGTACGTGCCCTGCGGCAGCCCGGTCTGCACCCGGATCTCCTTGGCCGAGCTGCCATTGTTGAAGGCTGCCCAGCCGCGGCTGCCCTTGCTGAAGGCGATGACGTTGAAGTCATCGGTGTAGAAGTTCGCCCGCTTCGCCGACCCGACGTAGTGGTTCCAGCCGATCATGCCGACGATGCCGGGGTCGCGGTGGTCACAGGTCCATGCTGAGCTGTCGCAGTTGGCGTCGGTGATGAGCCCGTTGGCATCCGACGGGGGTGAGGCGTCCGTGGTCTGCCACTCGAAGCTCGAGTAGATCTGCGGGGAGCCGTAGTCCTGGGCCAGCAGCCACTCGTTGGCCAGGATGAACCGGGCACCGTCCTTGTGCCCCAGGTACTCGTTGGCGTTGCGGTCGGTGTCGTGGTTGGTGACGAAGGACAGCGTCTTGCCACTCGGGGTCAGGCCGGATCCCTTGCCGAACACCTCCAGCGTGGCCAGGCTGCCGACGTGCTCGGCGGGATAGGACTTGAAAGCCGCCTGGATCTGCTTGGCGCCGTCCAGTCCCAGCACGTCACCGGCCTTGGTGAACGCCTGCGGCGAGAGGATGCCAGGGCCGCCACCGAAGACCTCGAGTGCCCAGTACGGCTTGACGCCGTCTCGGGTCCGGTGCAGCCGGGAGTAGATGCCGTCGAGGTCCTGCTGGCCGATGTGCTTGGCGGCGTCGACCCGGAAGCCGGAGACGCCGTAGTCGAGCAGTTTGTTGAGATACCCCGCCAGCTGGGCCTGCACCTTGTCCGTGTCGGTGTCAAGGTCCTCCAGCCCGACCAGATTGCACTTAAACACCTGGTTCTTGTTGTTGAAGTCCTGGATGCCTCCGTCGGAGGAGGAGCACTCACCGTTCTTGTAGTGGAAGTCGCTGGGCACGTAGCCAGCATCGGGATAGTTGTACGGCGTGTAGTTCTGACCGCCGTACGAGGTGTGGCCCTGGCCGGTCATGTGGTTGATCACTGCGTCGACGTAGACCTTGACGCCCTCGCGACGGCAGGTTCGGACCATCTGGCGGAACTGCTGCTCGTTGCCCATCCGGCTGGTCAGGTCATAGGTGACCGGCTGGTACACCTCCCACCAGGGGTGCAACACGGTGTCGCTACCGTTGCCGAGCTCGGTCCGCTTGAGTGAGTTCTGCGGCGGAGCCACCTGTACGCCGTCGTAGCCGAGGTCGGCCAGCACGGAGCACTCCTTGCGGATGGAGTTCCAGTTCCACTCCCAGAGGTTCGCGGTGATCCCAGGCTCCTGAGTGCGGGTGGCCCGCTCGCCCGGTGGCGCACCGTCAGCCGTTGGAGCGGTCAGCGTCAAGCCCACGGCCAACGCGGTGACCGCCACCAGGGCGGCACGGGTGCCGGCCTTCCTGGTTCGGAGCAGGCTTCGAACGTCAAGTTGCATGGATCCCCCTCGAGCATCGACGGCAGCGATAGATGTCTGCCTGCCCTTCCTAGTGAGCGAGATCACAACTTGTCAACCACCCGCGCCGTGGCTGGTCGGGCCAGTTTGCACGCTCAACCGCAGATTTCTACGTCACAAGGGAATTTCGACCACCGCACGCGTACCAGGCAGGTCGGGTTGCGAGCAGAGCTCGAACGAGCCCTCCATCTCGGCGACCAGGGTGTTCACGATGGACAGCCCGAGGCTGCGCGAGCTGCGCCAGTCGAAGCCGGGCGGCAGCCCGCGGCCGTCGTCGCTGATCTCCACCCGGAGCCGGCCGTCGACAACACTCGGCACCACCCGCACCTCACCGGACTGGGCGGCCAGCCCGTGCTCGACGGCGTTCTGGCAGAGCTCGGTGATGATCATGGCCAGGCTGGTCGCCACGTCGGCGGAGAGCAGCCCGAAGCTGCCTTGCCGGACCGCCGAGACCCCGCCCCAGGAGGCGGCGACGTCGCCCACCATCCGCAGCAGACCGTCGGCCACCCGGTCGAACTCCACGATCTCGTCGAAGGCCTGGGACAGCGTCTCGTGCACGATCGCGATGGAGGAGACCCGCGACATCGCGTCGGTCAGCGCGACCTTGGCCTCCGGTGAGGAGATGCGGCGAGCCTGCATCCGGAGCAGCGCGGCCACGGTCTGCAGGTTGTTCTTCACCCGGTGGTGGATCTCCCGGATGGTGGCGTCCTTGGTGACGAGCTGGCGCTCCTTGCTGCGCAGGTCGCTGACGTCGCGACAGAGCACGATGGCGCCGGTCCGTTCCCGGCCCGCCGAGAGTGGGATCACCCGCACCATCAGGTGCGCGTCGCCCGAGACGAGCTCGGTCCGCCGGGCACTGCGGCCCGAGAGCACCGAGGCCACCGAGTCGTCCACCGGCCCAGGACCGGCCGGGAACAGGGCCGCCGTCAGCGTCGGCAGGTGCTCGTCGACCAGGTCACCGATCAGCCCCAGTCGGCGGTACGCGCTCAACGCGTTGGGACTGGCGTACTCGACGTTCCCCACGGCGTCGATCCGGATGAATCCGTCGCCCACCCGCGGGTTGAAGGCCAGGTTGGTCACGTCGTCGGGCAACGGGAACGCGCCCGCCGAGATCATGGTGGCCAGCTGCGCGGCGGTGGCCAGATAGGCCTGCTCCAGGAAGCTCGGCACGCGTTCGTCCAGCTGGCTCTTGTGCTGCTCCACGACGGCGATGACCCGGCCATCGAAGGTGACCGGGATGGCGTGGACTTCGACCGGGTACCCGGCCTGCAACTTCGCCTCGCTGGTCTGGGTCACTTCTCCGCTGACGAAGGCGGTGGAGACCAGGTGCTCCGGCGAGTAGGCGATCAGGTCGCCGACGACGTCGTCGAACAGCGACGTCGGCCCAGTGGTCGGGCGGATCTGGGCCGCCGCCCAGTAGACGTTCGGATCCCGGTCGGGGACCCACAGCACGAGGTCGGAGAAGCTCAGATCGGCGAACAGATGCCATTCGGAGACGAGAAGTCGCAGCCACCGCTGATCGTCATCGGACAGCTCGGTGCGCCCGGAGACGATCTCCGCCATCGATGGCATGAACCAACACTAGGTCCGGATGAGCCGGCTTCGACCTGCCGCCCGGTAGGCGACCTACGGCGCAGGTCACATGTGATATACGCCGCGGCGGTGGTTCTTGACCCGCGGAGGCGATATGGCATCGTGAAGTCGGCCCAGCACCGACGCTGGGCAAAAGGAGTGAGAGATGAGCAACCGCACTTCGGGCGAGACCGACCCACGCGGGCGCTTGACGCCAACCAAGATCATCGTCTCGGTAATTCTGCTGATCGCGATCGTCGTCCCGCTGCTGGTGTCGACGTACGACCGGCGAGACCCCGAGCTGTTCGGGTTCCCCTTCTTCTACTGGTACCAGCTGCTCTGGGTGTTCATCTGCGCCGGGCTCTGCGGGCTGAGCTTCTGGCTGCTGAAGCGGGAACGGGACGCCGCCCGGGCACAGTACGGCGAGGTCGGCAAATGAACATCGACTGGGTCGCCCTGGTGGTCTTGATCCTGCTGTTCGGCCTGGTCACGGTGATGGGTTTCCAGGCCGCCAAGTGGCGCCGGCCGGAGAACCTGGCATCGCTGCACGAGTGGGGCCTGGGCGGCAAGAGCTTCGGCACCATCACCACCTGGTTCCTGCTTGGCGGTGACCTGTACACCGCGTACACCTTCATCGCCGTGCCGGCGGCGATGTGGGCGACCGGTGCGGTCTCGGGCTTCTTCGCCGTCCCCTACACGATCGTGCTCTACCCGATCATCTTCTTCTTCCTGGGCCGGATGTGGTCGGTCGCCCACCGGCACGGCTACGTCACCACCGCCGACATCGTGCAGGGCCGCTACGGCACCCGCACCCTGAGCCTGGCGGTCGCGGTCACCGGGATCTTGGCCACGATGCCCTACATCGCCCTGCAGCTGGTCGGCATCCAGGCCGTGCTGGAGGTGATCGGGCTCGGCGGCTCGAGCGTATGGGCCCGGGACCTGCCGCTGTTCATCGCCTTCGCCGTGCTGGCGGCGTACACCTACTCCTCCGGGCTGCGGGCACCGGCGATCATCGCCTTCGTCAAGGACACGCTGATCTACCTCGTGATCGCCGTCGCGGTGATCTACCTGCCGCTGAAGCTCGGCGGCTGGGGCGGGATCTTCGACGCCGCGCAGACCAAGATGGCGACGCCGTCCGCCGCGAACCCCGCGATGCCGACCGGAGTGTTCATCCCCGGGCCAGCGCAGCACTGGGCGTACGCCTCGCTCGCCCTCGGCTCGGCGCTGGCGCTGTTCATGTATCCGCACTGCGTGACCGCGACGCTGTCGTCGAAGGACCGCAGCACCGGCCGCCGGAACGCCGCCATCCTGCCCGCGTACTCGCTGCTGCTCGGCCTGCTGGCGCTGCTCGGCTTCGTCGCGATCAAGGCCGGCACCAAGCCCATCGGGCTGGACGGCAAGCCGAACCCGCAGCTGGTCATCCCGCAGCTGTTCGAGGACCACTTCCCCAGCTGGTTCGCGGGCGTTGCTTTCTCGGCGATCGCGATCGGCGCCCTGGTGCCCGCGGCGATCATGTCCATCGCCGCGGCCAACCTGTTCACCCGGAACATCTACAAGGCCTACCTCAAGCCCGAGGCGACCGACGCCCAGGAAGCAACCGTCTCCAAGATCGTCTCGCTGATCACAAAGTTCGGCGCCCTGCTGTTCGTGCTCACCCTGGACCGGCAGAACGCGCTGAACTTCCAGCTACTCGGTGGTGTCTGGATCCTGCAGACCCTGCCGGCCATCGTGTTCGGGCTGTTCACCCGATGGTTCCACCGCTGGGCGCTGTTGATCGGCTGGGCGGTCGGCATGACCTACGGCACCGTGGTGGCCTACGGGTACTGCACCCTGTGCACCAC
>JBKPNA010000365.1:0-5070 GCA_046765695.1 Actinomycetota bacterium
TTCGTGCTCTTCGGCCAGGCGGCGTACGAGGCGTTCGCCACCCAAGGGTAGGACCGGGGAACCGCCTGATTGTCGGACCGGCCTCTTGGGCTCACGCTTGGGCTGTGCGCACTGTGCTCAACGTCATCTGGTTCGTCTTCAGCGGGATCTGGCTCTGGATCGCCTACGTGCTGGCCGGCATCCTGTGCTGCCTGCTGATCGTCACCATCCCCTGGGGCATCGCCTCGTTCCGGATGGCCAACTACGCGGTCTGGCCGTTCGGCCGGGAGCTGGTGGACAGGCCCAGCGCCGGTGTCCTCACCTTCCTCGGCAACGTCATCTGGGTGATCGCGGCCGGCTGGTGGCTCGCGCTGACCCACATCGCCACCGGACTGGCGCTGTGCCTCACGATCATCGGGATCCCGCTGGGTATCGCGAACTTCAAGCTGATCCCAGTCAGCCTGATGCCGCTTGGCAAGCAGATCGTCTCCAAGCCGTGACATCCGCGCTATAGTGGCGGCCGGCTCGGGGATGCACCCTCCGATCCCCAGGAGCCGCAGATGTCCCGTCACCTCCTCCGCGCCGCCGCCACCGGTGCCGTCGCCCTCGTCGCCGGGCTGGCGACAACCCTCTCAGCGCACGCTGACAACCGGGATTTCACCGACCCACCGGAGCACATCACCGGGGTTCGGGTCACCCACGGACCCCAGACGATCGGCATCTTCGCGCACGACGACGGCCTGATCAGCCACTCCCATCACAGCTTCTGGCTCGACACCGACTTCAGCAACCCCGGACCCGAGTACAAGGCGACGGCCTCCCAGACCACCGGCCGCGCGTACGTGATGAGAGTGGCCAACTTCGACAGCTCGGGCATCAAGTTCAGCTGCCCCGGATTCACCGCCGAACTGCACCACTACCACGAGGCCTACGTCAAGGTCATCATTCCGCGCAGCTGCGTCGCCACGCCGGCGGCGGTGAAGGTCACGGTGGTCGGCTACTACGACGAGGACGGCGACGGCCATGCCGACGTCATCGACTGGGCGCCGGGCAAGCGCCGGGCGTACCCCGCGGTGAGCCGCTGATATCCCGACGATCCCTCAGGAGCTGCAGATGTCTCGATCCCTGTTCCGCGCCGCCACCGCCGGTGCTCTTGCGTTACTCGCCGGCTCGCTGACCGCACCGTCGGCCCAGGCCGACATTCAGACCTTTCCCGACCCGGCCGGTCACATCACCGGGCTCCGGGTGAGCCACGGCCCGTCGACCGTCGGTGTCATGGCGTTCGATGGCGAGATGAGATCGGCCATCCGCTACCGCTTCTGGCTCGACACCGACCCGAGTGATCCCGGACCGGAGTACAAGGCGGAGGTTTACCCCAATAGTGAGGTCGTCCCCTTGATGAAGGTGGCCAACTTCTCCAGCGGTGGCATCAAGTTCGACTGTGACGGTTACCGGGTGATCGCCGACTCCTTCGGTGACCCCTACGCCAAGATCATCGTTCCGCGGCCCTGCGTCGGCACGCCGGGCCGGGTTCGGGTTTCAGTGGTCGCGTACTACGACCACGACGACGACGGCCATATCGACGTCGTGGACTGGGCGCCCGGTACCCAGCGGTTCACTCCCTGGGTCAACCGTTGAGGTCCCCCCTCCGCGCCGCCGCCACCGGTGCGGCAGCCGCGCTTGCCGGTCTGCTGACCGCCCAGCCGGCCCACGCCGACATCCAGACGTTTGCCGACGTCGGGGGGCACATCACGTCGGTCCGAGTCAGCCATGGGCCGGCAACTGTCGGGATCACCGCATACGATGCCGACTTCCACACCGACACGTACTACAAGTTCTGGGTCGACACCAACCCCGGCGATCCCGGGCCGGAGTACAAGGTGGAGATCTATCCCGGCAGCGATGTGCTGCACCTGATGAGGGTCGCCAACTTCGCCAGCGGCGGGATCAAGTTCGACTGCAACGGGCTCCAGGGTTTCACAGAGACCCTCCATGACAGCTACGTCAAGGTCATCGTTCCTCGCAGTTGCATCGCCGGGCCGCCGAGCGTTCGGGTTGCCGTTGTCGGGTACTACAACGAGAACCCCGATGTCGTTGACTGGGCACCCGGACAGAACCGGTTCTACTCCTGGGTGAGCCGCTGACGGGTCTCCGGATTCCTGACGGAGGGCACTAGCTGCGCGCCCGCTCGAACGCCGCGATGGCGCGGTCCAGGTCGTCCTTGCTGTGCGCGGCGGATATCTGGGTCCGGATCCGGGCCTTGCCACGCGGTACCACGGGGAAGGAGAACGCGCGTACGTAGATGCCGTCGGCAAGCAGCCGGTCAGCCATCGCTGCCGCCTCGGCCGCGTCGCCGATCATGATCGGCACGATCGGGTGATCCGATTCGGGAATCTCGAATCCACGCGCGCCCATCTCGGCACGGAAGTACGCGGTGTTCTCCCGAAGGCGCTCCAGCAGCTCTCCTGACGTGGTGAGCAAATCCAGCGTGACTAGTCCTGCCGCCGCGATCGACGGTGGCACGGAGTTGGAGAACAGATAGGGCCGCGAGCGCTGCCGGAGGATGTCGACGATCTCGCGATGCGCAGCGGTGTAGCCACCGCTCGCCCCGCCGAGCGCCTTGCCAAGGGTGCCGGTGACAATGTCGACCCGGTCCTGCACGCCGAACAGTTCCGGCGTGCCGGCACCGGTCGGCCCGACGAACCCGACGGCATGGGAGTCGTCCACCATGACCAGCGCGTCGTAACGCTCCGCGAGGTCGACTATGTCGTCCAGCGGCGCGACGTAGCCGTCCATGGAGAACACCCCGTCGGTGGCGATCAGCCGGCGCCGCGCCCCGGCCGCCTCCGTCAGCCTGGCCTCCAGGTCGGACATGTCCCGGTTGCGGTAGCGGTACCGGGCCGCCTTGCACAGCCGTACGCCGTCGATGATGCTGGCGTGGTTCAGCTCGTCGGAGATCACCGCGTCCTCCGGGCCGAGCAGAGTCTCGAACAGGCCGCCGTTGGCGTCGAAACAGGACCCGTACAGAATCGCGTCGTCGGTGCCGAGAAACTCCGCCAGCCGACGCTCGAGCTCTTTGTGGATCTCGGTAGTGCCGCAGATGAAGCGGACCGAGGCCATGCCGAAGCCCCAGCGCTCCAGCGCTTGCTGGGCGGCGGCGACCATCCGCGGATGATCGGCCAGGCCGAGATAGTTGTTGGCGCACAGGTTGAGCACCGACCTGCCGTCGACGCCGATCTCGGCCGACTGCGGCGTGGTGATCACGGCCTCGGCCTTGTAGAGTCCCTCGGCCCGGAGCTGAGTCAGGTCATCGGCGAGCTGGTCCTTCAGTGAGCCGTACATCTTCCTATTCTCCCCAGGTCATGATCACTTTGCCGCCGTGCCCGGAACGGGCCGCGGCGAACGCCGCCTCGAACTCGGTGAACCGGTATCGGTCGGTGATGACACCGCCGATGTCGAGCCCGCTCTCCAGCAGCACCGACATGGCGTACCAGGTCTCGAACATCTCCCGACCGTAGATGCCCTTGATCGTGAGCATGTTGAGCACGACAGTCGCCACGTCGACGCTGATCTCCTCCGTCGGAAGCCCCAGCACGGCGATCCGGCCGCCGTGGGTCATCTGGCCGATCATCTCCCGCAGCGCGGCGGGGCTGCCGGACATCTCCAGCCCGACGTCGAAGCCCTCGTGCATGTCCAGCTCGCGTTGGGCGTCGCTCAACTTGTCCCGGCCGACCAGCACGGCCTTGCTCGCCCCCAGCGACTCGGCCAGCGCGAGCCGCTCCGGGCTCAGGTCGGTGATCACGACGTGCCGGGCGCCAGCGTGCCGGCTGACCATCGCCGCCATGATCCCGATCGGTCCGGCGCCGGTCACCAGGACGTCCTCGCCCAGCATCGGGAAGGTGAGCGCGGTGTGCACGGCGTTGCCGAACGGGTCGAAGATCGCAGCCACACCCCACTCGACGGGATGCCGGTGCACCCACGCGTTCGTCGACGGCAGCGAGACGTACTCGGCGAACGCGCCGTCCACGTGCACGCCGATGCCCCGGGTGTTGATGCACAGGTGACGGCGGCCGGCGCGGCAGTTACGGCAGCGGCCGCAGACCAGGTGCCCCTCGCCACTGACGATGTCGCCGACGTGCACGTCGATCACGCTGGAGCCGACCTCGACCACTTCACCGGCGAACTCGTGCCCGACCGTTCGCGGACAGTGGATCCTCTTCGCAGCCCACTCGTCCCAGGCGTCGATGTGCAGGTCGGTGCCGCAGATCCCGGTCGCGCGTACGGCGACCAGTACGTCCCCCGGCCCGATCGCCGGGACGGGGATGTCCAGCAGTTCGAGGCCCGCGGCTGGACGCGTCTTGACCAGGGCTTTCACGCCTGCACCACGCCGTCACTGTGCCACAAGCCGCCGAATTCTGAGGCCGGATCGGACAGTCGATTCCCTCCCCCGAGCGCCCAAGCCGGTCGGGGTGACGACCGCGGCGCATCGAAGTTCGATGGCGAACCTGTGCCAGAGGTGGGAGTTCGTGACCTGAGCGCCGCGCAGCTGGAGGCGTACGCAGGCCGAATCGGAGCCAGTTCCGGGATCGACCGTTTGCTGATGGCGCGTAGCTTGCTCACGCCAAAGGGCGGCTTAACGATCGCCGCCTACCTCCTCTTTCACGACCACCCCCAGCAGGGACTACCGCAAGCGCACGTTCGGGTGCTTCGGTACCGCGACGTTGAGGCAGGCACCGGCCGACGGCAGAACCTGGATTCTGGCGGCGATGCACGCGTCGAGGGATCCATCCCGAGCATGATTCATGAAGCCGCCGAACTCATCGACGCATGGGTGCCACGCCGTCGCGTCTTAGCCCCCTCCGGAACCTTCGAGGATCGGACCACCATCCCCCGGGACGCGTGGCTTGAAGGACTTGTGAATGCAGTTGTGCATCGCTCCTACAGCCTGGCAGGCGACCACATCAGGGTTTCGATCTTCCCCGATCGCGTCGAGATCGAAAGTCCGGGACGGTTTCCGGGATTGGCCGATCCCCGCCATCCACTCGATATCGCCCGCTACGCTCGCAACCCTCGCATCGCACGAGTATGCAG
>JBKPNA010000366.1:0-2667 GCA_046765695.1 Actinomycetota bacterium
GAGCCAGGTCTCCAGCGAGGTGAAGCAAGTGATCATCGACGGCTGCGCCAAGAACGGCTATCCCCTGCGCAACCTGAAGTAGGCACGAGCGCCCGCCACGCACAACGCTTACCACGCACAACGTTTGCCGTCTCGAGATGGCTAACGGGTGTTGCAGCAGGGCCCTGAGCACTCGTTATCCGTCTTGAGATGGCAAACGCTGCCACCCCGTCAGCGTGACAACAGGCTGCCCGACACCGTGGTGACGAAGTTCTTCATCGAGTCCGGCAGGTCGCGCAGATGCCAGTTGTCCGGGCCGGTGTACCAGGGCAGATCCTGGGGATCCGGATCCTGGTCGGTGTCGGCGGCCGCGATCGCATCGAGCCAGCGCTCGGTGCCGCCCAGGACGATCGCGTACGGTAGCACCTCCGAGATCTCCCGGAGCTCCTTGCCGGGCGGCATCTGGTCGGTCGGGTGGCTCAGCAGGTCGGAGCGGAGTGCCCCCAGGCCACTCAGCAGGGCGGCGCCTTTCACTGTCCGCGATGGCAGCTCCTGAGCCACGAAGATCAGCCCCAGGGCAAGGATCACCAGGGCCAGGCCGATCAAGCCGTACGTCGTGAACGCCGCCAGAATCCCCGTTATCACGATCGCCACGATCAGCGCGCCCACAGCCAGGTGCGTGAACCGGCTACGGGTGGCGTCCGGGCGCCGCTCGTACCAGCCGTTGCTCACCACCTCGTCGTAGAGCGCGTTCTGTACGTCGCCGATCGACTCATGCACCCGGCCCGGCAGCTCCGACACCTTGACGCTGGAGCCCACTGGAGCGATCCGATCCATCAGCAGGGTTTCGAACGGCCGCAGCCCGTTGTTCCTGGCATTCGGGACCCGGGTCAGCTCCCAGTCGGTGCGGGCGAACTCGCTGGGGCGCGGCAGTTCCTTGATCCGCAGGTGCCCCCGTACGGCCAGGTCGACCAGGGTCGCGGTGACGTCGATCGGATCGACCCGCTCGTCGGCCACAGTGCCGACATGGCCCGGTCGGATGTCCTCCACGACCCGGAACTCGCTCTGCCCGGCGCCGGTCGGGACGAACTCGCCGGCCTTGCTGATCTGGCCCTCAGCGCTTGCATCCACGCCGGTCCGGCGGTGCAGCAGGAACAAGCCGATGCCCCCGAGCACCAACAAGCCGAAGGCAAGCGCCAGCGGCAGCGGCCGTGCCGAGAACGCCCGGCCGATGGTCCAGCGGTAGACGATGTGCTGGTTGGACGCCACCGAACCTGGCGGGAAGCCGATCTCGACGGCCACCACCTGACCTTCGCCGCGCGGGCCGTCGCGGAAAGTCGGGATCTGCGCCGCCTCGGTACTCGCCGCAGCGAAGGTGCACGGCGTGGTCGAGTTCGGGTTGCCAGCGGTGCACTTGATGTAGCTGAACTGACTCGGGATCTGCACCGTCGCCGTGAACTGGGCCACCTGCGCACTCAACCCCTGCAGCAGCCGGACCCGGAGCGCGGTGCCATCTGGAACCTCGATCACAGCACCCACAACGGTGTAGCTCATCTGCACCTCTGTGGCGCCATTCGTCGGCACGGTGACGGTGGTGAACCGCTTGCCGGTGGAGATGTTCGGCGTGACCGGGGACCCTCCGGCGGTCGCCGTGAAGCCGCTCAGTTCCTGGACGTACTGCCGGTCGCCGACCAGGTCCTCGCGGGTCTCGAACTTCTGCTCAACCAGCCGCGGCACCGCCCCGGCGAACGTGATCGTCTGCTCGACCGCGAGGGTCCCGTTGGGGCTAAGGCTGGCCTCGACGGCGAACGTCGATGCGATGCCCTCCGCGTGAGCGGGCAGCGCCAGCGGTCCGGCGAGCAAGCCGAGCGTGACGGCGACCATGGCCACCAGAGTGCGGAGCCGCGAAGGGGTGGTGAGGGGATTGGCGAGCACGACGTACAGAGTGCCACCAGTTGCCTTCCAGGTGGTGCCGGACCTCGGAAAAAGAGGACGGGTCGCGGTGCACCGGCACTGGACGGAATCGCATCGATATTTACGGGCTCCGAATCGTTAGTTGAACCATGCCCCTAACAACGGAGGGCGTGGCATCGTTGCCGTGTGAGTCAGCAGCTGTGGAATCCGCCCCCCGCGGCACCCCCAGCCCCGTACGGCAGCCCGCCCGCTGCCCCTCCCGGGTACTACCCGGGGTATCCGACGCAGGGGTTCGGGCAGCCGCCGTTCGGTGTCCAGGGGGTTCCGCAGTACGGGCCGCCACCGAACCTGCCCCGGCCGCGTACCCGGCGGCCCGGCCGATTGCTGCTGCTGGCACTGATCATCGTCGGGGTCGCCACGCTTGCCGCACTCGCCGTCACCAGCTTGGCCTCCCGGCCGTCGACTGTGTCATACGCCAACGATGACTACAAGGTGCCGCCGCCGGACGCCAATCCCCCACCGATGCCGCAGCCGCAGACATATGAGGAGGCGGAGCAGTGGATCACCGCCAGCACCTTCTATTCGCAGACGGCACCGGCGCCGGTTCGCTGCAACTCGCAGCCGATCAACGTCACCTCCGCCAGCGATGAAGAGTTGAAGTCTCACTTCGAGGGTCTGATGGAGTGCCTGGTCCGGGTCTGGCAGCCGCCGGTCACCGGGGCGGGTTTCCAGATCGTGCGTCCGACCGTCACCATCTATGGCACTGAGCTGACC
>JBKPNA010000367.1:0-3183 GCA_046765695.1 Actinomycetota bacterium
GGCGAGCATCGCCTGGCAGCGCAGTAGCCGCCACTGCGCCACGGGACCACCAACCTGGGTGGTCCAGCGGCCGATGGCCTGGAGTTCGCGAGCTGCGCAAGCAAGGTCGCCACGCTCGCTCGCGGCGTCGAAGCGCCACTCGGACGCCGACAGGCAGGCAGCCGCCCTACCGGTGCGGACCCCGAGCGCCCACATCCTGTCCGCGTTCGCCTCGCGCTCATCGAGCCCGTCAGGGCCGGAACGGACCATGTGGTGCGCGGTGAGGGCCGCCTCGAGCGCGGTCACGTCGCCGCTGGCCTCCGCCAGGAGGAGCGCCTCCTCCGCAGCGGGGTGGGCCGCATCCAGGTCGGAAAGGTGGTCGCAGACCCATGCATAGTGCGCCAGCACCCGCGCCCGAACCGAAGCCGGCGCACCGGGGGCGGCAAGGGCGCGTTCGCACAGCGCCCGGATCAACTGGTCGATCCCCTCGTCGAACGTCGGCTCGGGAACCAGCGCGGCCTCGGCCGCAAGGTCGGGGCGGCCGAGGCGCACCGCCAGCTCGACTGCACGAAGACAGGTCTCCAACGCACCGGTGAAGTCGGAGGACAGACACTGTGCGCGGGCATACGCGATCATCAACCGGCACAGGGCGACCTCGTCCAGCACTCCCTCGCCGAGCGCGAGCGCCCGCCCGTACCAGCGCCGGCCGTCCTCGTAGGCGTGCAGCCGCATCGCTTCGTCGCCGGCCCGCTCCGTCCATGTCGCCGCGATGGCACGGTCTCCGTCCACCGCCGCCTCCGCCCAGTGGTGCGCCAGGTCGAAGGCCATCCCAGCCGTGTGCGGTACGTGGGCCGTGATCGCCTCGGCCGCACGACGGTGCAACGTCACCCGTTGCCCGGCGTCCACGCCGGCGACGATCGCGTCCCGGACCAGGTCGTGGGCGAACCGCCGCTCGCCCGGAGCCCCTCCCTCGAGTACCAACGCGGCGCGCGCCGCCTCGTCCAGCGACCTGAGACAGTCACCCACAGTCCTTCCCGTCATCGCGGCGACGACGGGGACCGCGAACCGGGTCCCGAGCACCGCCGCGGCCCGCAGCGACGCCGCACAATCCGTGGAGAGCCGCCCGAGGCGCTGGCCGATCGCGTCGAGCACGGACCGGGGTACGGCCCCCGCGAGCGTGGGCCCGTCGGCCAGCTGGCGGGCAAGCTCGCAGACGAAGAACGGGTTGCCGGCCGTCGCGTCGTACACCGCAGTCACTTCCGCGTCGCTGGCCGCTCGCCCGACAATGGCGGATACCTGCTCGCCGACGGCGGCGCGCTCCAATCCACGCAGCTCGACCTGGGTGGCACGAGACTCCTGGGCCAGCGTGGCGAGTGGGCCGGTTGTGTCCCGGCAGCAGACCACGACAAGGAGACGATCGTCGCGTGCCGTGCGCGCCAGGTACTGCACCAGCAGCTGCGACGGTTCGTCCGCGCCGTCGAGATCGTCGAGAACGACGAGCAAGGGGCGACTCCTCGCGGCCCCGAGCACGAGCCGGGCGACCTCATCGAACCTCCGCACGCGCTCCTCCAGCGACGGCTGGACACGGCTCACGGCAAGAAGGTCGACAGGGCCCGGCCCGGCCACCCCGGCGGCATCCAGCGCCCGCAGGATCTCCTGCCACGGCCAGTACGGCGGCGGGCCGTCGGTTGTGGCGCCCCGGCCCCACGCGGTCAGGACTCCCCTTTCCCGGGCCCGCCCAGTGAGCTCCTCGACCAGCCGAGTCTTGCCGATGCCCGGGCCGCCGACGCAGACGACCAGGCTCGCGTGACCCCGCTGCGCATCGTCCAGGCACCCGAGCAGCACTCCCAGCTCACGACCCCGACCAATCAACGCAGAGAGCACCGGTGCCTCCTTCGGCAGCCTGCCTCATTGTGACGGAATTCGTAGCCATCAGCAGCCGGCCCCTTCGCGACCACCCACACCTGCCGGGTTGTACCGGGACATGCGAAGCGGTCAGGTGCTTCATGCTCGGCTGTGGGGCGGGGGCTGACCCACTGCAAGTGCGAAGTTCGCCACCGCTGACAACGGCGCTGTACGTTGAGAATCGGGGCCGCGAAACTGACTACGTGAGGGGCGTCATGCCGCACGGGCACGCGGATCTGGGCGAGTTGACGCCCCAGTCCGTCTTCTATGACCAGGGGCGGTTCGGCCGGCTGTTCCCGGCGCTGCCGCCGTTTGCGGCCGACACCCCGGTGGTCCGGGACGCGCTGGCCGAGCTCGGCGCGGCCGGCGGCCCCATGGATCCTGGCGACGACCTGTCCGACCCGGTCAGCCTGATCACCGACCCCGCCAAGAGCGCCCACAACGCGGACAACCCTGCGATGACGGCAGGGTTCACGTTCCTCGGGCAGTTCCTGGATCATGACATGACCTTCGACCCGACCTCGAGCCTGGCCCGCCGCCAGGATCCCGAGGCGATCCGCAATTTCCGCATCCCCGCCCTTGACCTCGACAGCGTGTACGGAGGCGGGCCGGTGGCCTCGCCGCAGCTGTACGACCAGACCATCGACGCGGGTCGGACCACCCTGCTGGTCGAGGAGATCCCAGGGTCGGCGGCCGTGTCGATCGACGGCGCGACCCGCCATGACCTACCCCGCAACAGTCAGCACGTGGCGCTGATCGGTGACCCGCGCAACGACGAGAATCTGATCGTTTCCCAGCTGCAGCTGGCGTTCCTGCGTTTCCACAATCGAGTGGTGAGCGACGTCAAGGCCGACCTCGGGCCCGGTTACACCGCCGGGGAGATCTTCGCCGAGGCGCAGCGGGTGGTGCGGTGGCACTACCAGTGGCTCATCCTGCACGAGTTCTTGCCCAAGACGGTCGGCAAGGCGATGGTCGACGACGTGCTCGCAGCCGGCCCGAAGTTCTTCACGTGGCGCAACAATCCCTTCATCCCCGTCGAGTTCTCGGTGGCCGCCTACCGCTTCGGCCACTCCCAGATCCGCCCCAGTTACCGGGCCAACTTCGGGACCAGCGCCACCGTTGTCCCGCAGCAGTTCTTGGCACTGTTCATCGATCCCAATGCCACCGATCCCGACGACCCTGCCGATCTTCGAGGGGGGCGACGTGCTCCCCGCCGATACATCGACTGGCAGACGTTCTTCGACTTCGGCGACGGCCGAGCACGTCCCAACAAGAAGATCGACACCATGCTCTCCACGG
>JBKPNA010000368.1:0-9329 GCA_046765695.1 Actinomycetota bacterium
CTACCAAGACCCCGTCCCCCGCGCCATAGGCCACATCCGGGAGCGGATGGGCACCGAGCTGACGGAAGTGGCCCTGTCCGAGGGCAAGCGCCTGAGTCAGTCCGAGGCCGTCGCCCACGCCCGGCGGGCTATCGAATCGGCGATCACAACTGTCCCCCCTGTCTAGCCTCTCACCGCTCGCCTCTCACCGCTTGCTTCTCACCGCTCGCCGACCATCCGCCACCGCACCGCAGCACCGGCGATCGGATCGATCGCGGCCGTGGCGGCACGTGGTGGCGGCGCAGGACGCGTCCGAGGTGGAGGGGACCAGGCCGAGCTGTCCGGCCAGCAACAGCGGCCCGCGCCGGCTGGCCGACGCATCGCCGAGAAGCGGTGCTCAACCTCGGCCCGGGTGCGGGTCGGGCTGTGGTGAGCGACCAGAGCGATCGACCAGCCCGGAGCGGCCTTCCTGGCGGTAGCTGTGCAGCCATTTGTGCACCGCGCGGCGGCCCAATGACCGGATACAGGGAATCAGTGAACAGCCAGTGGAACATCGAGGCGAACTCGGCACCTCCCGCACCCGGCCGGTTTGCAGGACGTCAACCTCCTCGTGTGAGGTACCGGGCTGACCGACCACCCCAACCTGCACGCCACGCCGAGTTGCGCGACACGCTCGATGTGACGCCGTGAACGGTCTCGGCACACACGAGCCGCAGCGACGCGGTGGCGATCATGCCCGACCGACTCGGTGCAGAACAACGAGGACCGCATCCACGAGTTCGCGCCCGGACTCGGCACTCCCCGCTGGGCTTTGGCCAGGGAGTCAGATGGTGTCCGAGCGCATCACGCTGCGGCCCGCGTCCGGACCGTCCACCCGAGCAGCGCCCATGTCGCACCGGAGAGAGTGACGACAGCCACGGCGAAGATCAGACCGATGACGGCGATTGGTCGTTCGCGGTTGGGGGAGATTGTGGCGTTCGGCGAACGCCGGGGCGTCGGTGGGAGCGTCCCCGGTTCGCCGCCGAGGCCGACCGGTCGGCTCAAGCGCCCGATGCCACTGGACGCCGTGCCGCGTCGAGCGAGCGTGGCGGGTGGGCTGGCCCGAGACCGCGGTGTGGCCGTTTGTCGTTAGGGCGTGTCTCGACCACCGCAGGTCAAGTGGCTGTCCGCGCCGAGACTTGCCCGATATGGGCCGTTTGGTGGTCACGCGAGCGACGTCGCGGGTTCACCCTACTCACAGCGTGCGAGCGGTGGGGGTCAGCCGCGGCCAACTGCCTGCCGGGTCGCCGATCACCGGACTCGGAGGGGAGGGCTCGTCATGCGGGTCGTCGTCGATCTCACGAGGTGCCAGGGTTACGGCCAGTGCGCGTTCCTGGCGCCGTCCACGTTCGTGATGGACGGGGAGGAGGGGCTGCACTTCGTGGCCGAGCCACCCGAGGGGGAGCGGGAGCGGGTGTTGCGGGCGGCGGCGGCGTGCCCGGTGCAGGCGATCGCGCTGGAGTCGGCCGCGAACGGCCAGCGACGGGAGTCGACTGCGGGGCCGGTGGATGCAGGGAGCGTGATCGAGGGTGGGATCACGGTGGTGGGCGCCTCGTTGGCCGGGTTGCGGGCGGCGGAGACCCTGCGCCGCGAGGGGTATGCGGGGCCGCTGACGCTCATCGGCGACGAGCCCGGCGAGGCCTATGACCGGCCGCCGCTGTCCAAGCACGTGCTCACGGGTCTGGTCGAGCCGGACGCCACGCTGCTGCCCCGGCTGCGCGAGCTGGACGCCCGCCGCCTGCTCGGGGTGGCCGCCACCGGCCTGGACGTGGCCGCAAAGCGGGTGCGGTTGGCCGATGGGCGGGAGGTGGCGTTCGAGCGGCTGTTGATTGCTACGGGGGTGCGGTCGCGGGGTTGGCCTAACGCCGAGGAAGCGGCGTTGACCGGGGTGGTGTCGATCCGCACCCCGAACGACGCCGCCGCGCTGCGCTCGATGTTGACCGTTGGGCCGCGGCGGGTGTCGGTCGTCGGGGCGGGGTTCGCCGGGTCGGAGGTGGCCTCGGTGTGCCGCGAGATGGGCCTGGCGGTGACGGTGGCCGAGGCCGGCGCGGCGCCGCTGATCGGAGCCTTGGGGCAGGTGGTCGGCGCGGTCGCCGCAGGTATTCAGCGCGAGCACGGGGTGGATCTGCGGTGCGGGGTGATGGTCACCGCCCTGGACGGCGACGCGGACGGCAATCTGGTGCGGGCGCACCTGTCGGACGGCACGGTGCTGGAGGTCGACGTCGCGGTGACCGCGCTGGGCGGGGTGCGCAACGTGGAGTGGCTGGCAGGCTCCGGGTTGGCCGCCGGGGAGTGGGGGGTGGCGTGCGACGCGGGCTGTCGGGCGTTCGACGTGAACGGGCTGGTCACCGACGACGTCTTCGTCGCAGGCGACGTGGCCCGCGCGCCGCACCCGGTGTACGGCTACTCGTTCCTGGCGTTGGAGCACTGGGGCAACGCGGTGGCCCAGGCCGAGGTGGCCGCGCACAACATGGTCCGCCCGTCCAGTGAGCGCTGGCCGCACCTGTCCATCCCGGAGTTCTGGTCCACCCAGTTCGGCTACAACATCAAGTCGGTCGGGGTGCCAAGTTTCTCCGACGAGATCGTCATCGCTCAGGGCTCGGTGGAGGCGCGCCGGTTCGTCGCTGTCTACGGCCACCGGGGACGGATCACCGCGGCGGTGTCGTTCGACCAGGGCATGTGGCTGGACTTCTGGCGCGACCAGATCGAGGATGCCGCGCCGTTCCCACCCAGGTTCTCCCTGGTCGGTGCGCCTGTCGACGGCCCCGCCGGGGTGCGACCGTCCGGATTCCCGGAGCCGAACGTGCCCAGCCACGAGGCGACCGTGGTGGTCACCGGACACGCCCCGAGCGACCGGCGCGCCCGCTACGCCCAGGTCCACTAGAGGGGAACCACCATGTCCGACATGACCGAGCAGAACGTGTTCGAGCGCATCCTGGACTTCGCCAACCGCGCCGACCCCTATCCGCTCTGGGCCGAGCTGCGCCACACTCCGGTGGCCCCGCAGGCCGACGGCAGCTATGTGGTCAGTACCTACCGGGAGATCAGCGCGTTGCGCCGGGACCCGCGGTTGAGCTCCGACATGCGCACCCCGGAGCAGCGCGCCGCGGGCGACGTGCCGCCGATGCTGCGGCTCGACCCGCCCGAGCACGACCGGGCGCGGCGGCTGGTGATGAAGCACTTCGGCCCTCCGTGGCGGCCCACCCTGCTCGACGACCTCCGCCCGGAGCTGACCCGGATGGTCACCGCGCTGATCGACGCCTTCGACGAGAACCAGGTCGACATCGTCGACCAGTTCGCCTACCCGTTCCCGGTGTCGGTGATCTGCACCCTGCTCGGGGTGCCCCGCGAGGATGAGCCCCGGTTTCGGGAGTGGACCGACGTGCTGGTCGACACCCTCGACCCGGCAGGCAACGTCGCCGACAAGGACCCGACCAAGCTGGCCGGGCTGCAGGAGTTCATCGAGTACCTGCAGCAGTTGATCGCCGCGCATCGCAGCCACCCCGGCCCGGACCTGATCTCGGCCATGGCCACCGACGAGGCCGAGGACCGGCTGACCGACGAGGAGATCGTCAGCACGTCGATCCTGCTGCTGATCGCGGGGCATGAGACCACGGTCAACCTCATCGCCAACGGAATGCTCACCTTCCTGCGGCATCCAACGGTGCTCAAGCGGCTCCGCGAGGAGCCCACCATGATCATCCCGACGGTGGAGGAGGTGCTGCGCTACGAGCCGTCGGTGCAGATGATCCCGTGGCGCAAGACGCTCGACGACGTCGAGGTGGCAGGCACCACGATCCCGAAAGGCGCGCAGGTCATCCTGGCCCTCGCGGCAGGCAACCGGGACCCCCTGGTCTACCCGCGGCCCGACACGTTCGACATCGACCGCGGCGCGCAACACCTGAGCTTCAGCGGTGGCATCCACTACTGCTTCGGCGCCCCACTGGCCCGGCTCGAGGCGCAGATCGCCCTCGGGCAACTGGCCACCCGGCTGGAGAACCCGGCGCTGGTCACCGACCCGCCGCCGTATCGACCCAGCCCGGTGCTGCGCGGACCCCAGCACCTGATGGTCGCCTTCGACCACATCACCTGAGCCGAGCGATCCATCGCGCGCGGCGGGCGTTGTAGAGCCGTGCGCCGGGTCAGCGCTCGGCGACGGTCCCGATTCCGTAGCGGGTGCGCCACGGCGGGCACGAGTCTCGCAGGAGTGAGGAGGCCACCGACCGCAGGCTCGTGAGCAACCGCCAACCGACCCGGGCCCTGCGAGCTGCGTCCCAACCGCCGACCACGCACTCCAATGGTCCCTCGCTACCTGCCGACGGTCGATCTTCGCCGCCACCGCTGGAATGAGCCGTCACGACCGCCACCCGATCAGCTGGGCCGGACGGTCGACGTTCTTCGGTCAACCCATCCCCACGTCACGACAAGACGAGTGAGAGCGGAGACATCACCGTGATCGGACAATTCCTCCTCGGCGGCGCCATCTACGCACTCGGCCTCGTGATCATCGCCTACCTGGTGTCGCGCTTCGTCGGCGAAATCTACGGCCGTGCCCTGCTCGCGATCATGCTTGTGGTCGCGGGTGGCGCCTATGTCGGGTTCGCCGTGGCAGGCAACGCGGGCGGGCTGTGGTTCCTCGCCGAACTCGTGCAGGCCCTCATCCTCGGCGCCTTGGCCCTGCTCGGTCTGCGCGGCTCGCCCTACTGGTTGGCCGCCGGGTGGGCGCTCCACCCGATCTGGGACGTCCTCCTCCACTACCTCGGTGCGGGCCACGCGTTCGCTCCCGAGGCCTGGACCATCGCCTGCGCCAGCTTCGACCTCCTGGTCGCCGCCTACATCGCCATCACTCATCGGCTCGGGCTGACCCACCGAAGCTGGGAGGGGACACGATCGGATTCGCCCACCCGAAGCGCTCGACCGGCAAGCTGACCCTGTGGCGCCGAGAACTCGGTCGCCTCATGCGACCTGCACTCACAGATGAGGCCGCCGAGCCGGACTCGTCGGAGCGGCCGGATGGCCGCCCCGGAACGTAGGGAATGCCGCCCGCGGGCGGGCGTTGATGCAGCGATCGGTGAGGTCGGTGCGCGTTGTAGTGCTGTCGCCCGAGGTGCCCGGTCGGGGTGCGGATGATGCGAATATCGGCGCCGGTGAACTTGCTGTCTCGGTCGCGGACCCGGAACCGGAACGGTCGGCGCGGTCGCCGGGGTCCACGCACACCACGTCGGTGTCGGTGTCGAGGCGAACATGCGGTCGTAGTCAGCCAGGCTGCGTTGTTCGACCTCGGTCATCGCGGTCGGGACCGCGGCGAGCCTGCGCGCGGCGCGCAACTCGACCGCGGCAGCGGCGTGGGCAGGATCGGTGATGCTCTGATGCCGCGCCCAGCAGCGCCGGTGGCGGGGAACCTCGACGCCGTCGCAGTACACGCTGACCTGCTCGAGATCCGCGACCACCGTGACCCGACGCCCAACCACACTCGGGTGCACCGAGTAGTCATTGGCGTCGAGCCGGACGTAATGATCACGCGGCAACCGGGCGGTGCGGCACCAGCCCGTAACGGGGGCAACCGGTGGCAACGCCACCATCTCGGCCTGGTCAACGGCCCAGCGATCGACTGGACGACAGCCCAACCGGCGGTGCCGGCGGGCATTCGCCCGGGTCAGCCAGTTCGTGAGCTGGTTGTTGAAGTCGGCCGGTGAGACGAACGCGTCGAGGGCGGCGGGCGAAGCTCTCCGCGGCCGCGCTCGCGCAGGCCCGAGCGGCGGGCGACGACGACGCGTTGGTCAGCGCGCTACGGGCCCGGCAGGAGGCGCGCCCCGGGCCGTCCGTCACGATGGTGCCGGCGGTCCGGCGTTGCGGGCTCGGGCCCGGTGCATGCGGTTGGGAGAGGTCCACTGGGGATGCGAGTAGGTCGTGACCAGGAAGAGAAGCGGTGGCATGGCAGCGCCCGGGATGAGTACGAAGCGCGCGATCGTCGGCGCCGTGCTGCTCGACCTGGCGGTAAGCCCGCTGTTCGCCTGGGACGTCTTCACCGACTCGCTGCGCCGTGACCTCGGGACCGACGACACGCTGCTGGCCGGTGTCTTCTCCGTCGGTCTGCTGACCTTCATGGTCGGGGTCCTCGTTGGGGGGCGGGTCGCCGACTCCGTGTCGCCGCGGCGGCTCGCGCTGGTCACCGCGGCGGGCGTCGTGTTCGGTCTGTTGGGGAGTGCCGCGGCGACGTCGGTGGCCACGATGACGGTCGCCTTCGGCGTCCTGGTCGGCGGGTCGACCGGGCTGGGCTATGCCACCGCCGTGCGCGTTGCGGGCACCGTGCGGTCCCGCCGCGGTCTGGCGCTCGGCCTGGTGGTGAGCGCCTATGCGGCCGGCACCGCCGTCCTCGCCCCGGTGGCGGCGGCGCTGCTCGTGGCCGTCGGACGTGGCTGGACCTTCGTGCTGCTGGCCGCTGTACTCGGTGGCGTCCTCGCCGTGGCGGCCGTGCTCGTCCCCGGCGGTTCGACCGCTCCGCACCCGGCACGCGGTCGGACCCCTCTTCGCCCGAGCCGGCTCGTCGTCGCGCTCTGGCTGATCTTCGGCCTGGGCAGCGCACCCGCCCTCGCCGCCTTCGCGCAGGCCGGGGAACTGGCTGGAACCCCGAGCGCGGTGGCGTTGGCGGTGCCGCTGCTCAACATCGGCAACCTCGTCGGCCGCCTCGTGGCCGGGCCGCTGTCGGACCGGGTCGGCCGGTCCGCGGCGCTGCACGGCAACTCCGCCCTGCTCGTTCTCGCCTGTCTCCCGCTGGCTGCGGGATCACGCGGGCCCGTGGCGCTGCTCGCGCTGCTCCTGCTCGGCACGCAGTACGGCGCCCTGTCCGCCCTCACCCCGGCAGCCACGTCGGATGCGGTACCCAGCAAGCGGTTCGGGACCATTTACGGCCGGGTCTTCACCGGATGGGGCCTCGCCGGCCTGCTGGCCCCGGTTGCCGCCGCAGTGCTCGCCGCGCAGGTCGGGTACGACGGCGCCTACCGGTTCTTCCTCGTCCTTGCAGTGCTGGCATGGGTGTGCGTGGCGGCGTACACGAGGCTGGTCGGCAGCCACTCGCAAGCAACTGGTCACCCGCAAGCCGGGGACTGAATGCAGCCAAGCGCTTAGGTGCTGATCCGTGTCCTCGAGGAGCGCTTGAGGATGTGCTCTTTGAAGCTGGCTGGCGGGGCGCTCGCGCGGGCTCGTCAGCAGCGCCACTGAGTTCACCCCCGGCGGCGCCGGATCCCCTCGTCCGGCGCGCGCGTCCACACGGCGATCGTGTCGAGATCGCACTGCCCGCGATACACCGGAGACGGCCATGAGCTGCGTCTTTGTGGCGGTACCGTCGTCAGACAGGGCGAGCACCCGTGGCAGGTGCCGAGGAGCGGCGAGCTTATGAACGCGGATGCAACGAGCAGCAGCTCGACAAGCGTGACACCCACTGGCGGCGTCGTTCTGCAAGGTCGTCGCCTCACACCGGATCATGCGAGTCGGTCACGAGCCTCCGGTGGGCCCGCTGCCCGTGACCATCCTGGTGGCGATGTCGGCATGCTCGGCTTGCCCGGCCGGTGGCCGCTGTCCGGCCTGCGCGGCCGTCATCTGCGCGGCCTGCGGCTCGTCGCCACCGAGGTCGAGCCGGAACGGCGGATAGTGGTCGGTCATCAGCGCGGCGTAGGCGGCGACCCGGAACACCCACCGGTGCAGACCGATCAACAGGTCGAAAGATCCCTCGCGGGTACCGACCGGTGAACAGCAGCGCGACCGCGGCCACCAGCACCAGCAGCGAGATCAGGCCGTGCCCGAACGACACGGTCGTGATCACTGGCGCCCCCGCGGCGGTGACCGTGCGATAGACCGTCCAGGTGCCACCCAGGAACACACCGATGATCAGATATTGCGGGATCGCCAGCAGCCACCACTTGACCAGGACCAGGCCGCGGGACAGCCGCTGCGGCGGCTCGATGTCCAGGGTGGTCGGATAGTCGGGCTTGCGATCGAGCGAGAATGGTGGATAGCGGTCGGTGCCAAGCGCCCCGTAGGCGTAGTAGGTCACCCGCCAACTCCAGCGCAGCACCCCGAGGTTGAAATCGAAGATCCAGCCGGGATAGCGGGCGGTCACGAGGATCGCGACGAAGGCGATGACGGTCAGCAGCCAGAACGCTATCCACAAAACAGCAACACGATCAGATGCGGGATTACCAGCAACCACTTGACCAGCCAGAGCCACCGAGACAGCGGCAGGTCCAATCGGGCGCGCAGCCACACCGGTTCCGGTACCGGGCCGGGCATCCTCGCGTCGTGGCCCGCCACCACGGGTGGGCCGATGTCGGTCGGGTTGGTGCCCTCGTTCATGTTTCCTCCATGGCTTCCTCGGACGTCGGCCCTCGGCGCCGCCGACCGTTTGGCGGGGCACCGATCGCCACGACAGTGGGAGTGGTCGTGGTCAGCGCGCGGGATGCGGCGTGACCATCCATTAGGTCACAATGTCGACCACCACTCGCTGGTGGCCGGGAGTCCGTTCATCGTTTCCGTCCCCGCCGAGGGTTTCCTCCGAGCACGCTGCCCGGGTCATGTCCAGCTCGATAGCGGCGAGCGGCCCTGGCGGCGGCGGACGAACGTCCCAAGAAAGGCGCGACTCGCCCTCGCGCCTGTGTCCCAGGCGGAGATCATCAATAGGAATCAGCGGGCGTTGCTGCGCGAGGCGCCTGATAGGGCGAACGCAGCTGAACACGACGGAGGATTGCCCACGCAGGCGACGACGTGCCCGCGCACCGAGGTGACCCGTTTCGAGAAAGTTAGCCAGCCTATCTGGCGCCCGACCGTCGAGGTGTGCAGAAGACCGTCGTGGTGAGCGTTCGAGGAAAAGGCATCCCACAGCTGCCACCGGCGGACGCGCAGGTCCTTGTGCGGCCAACCAAGCGCGACGCGGCGGCCAATCACCTCGCCGAGCCCTCGGTGAGCGTCGAGGGCTCGGCGTTGACGCAGGCTCGGTGAGGGAGTTGGTCAGCGCTATGGCGTAAGGCGGGGTTCTCTTCGGCCGGTACCGGCAGCGCAGGCGGTCGATGGCCCAGCCGAGGAACTTCGCTGGCCCGGTCGGTATCGGGGGGCGGGCATCAAGCGGAATGCGGGGTTCGGCGTTCCAGACGTTGGCCGGTCGTGACGAGCCAGGTCTTCACGGTGGCGATCTCCACGGCGCCCAGGCCGCGCTCGGCCTCCTGCTCCAGCTCTCGGATGGCGGGCTGGGCCGCGTCGAGCCGCTGCCGTCCGGCCGGGCTGAGGGTGACCTGCCGGATCCGGCCGTGTGTCGGGTG
>JBKPNA010000369.1:0-3827 GCA_046765695.1 Actinomycetota bacterium
GAACCACTTCAGCCGACATGTGCGCCGGATCGTCTACTCGGCATCCGTCTGAAGTCAGAACTGATCCGGTGACGGACGACGGAACCGTCCAGTTGCCCAGCAGGTCGAGCAGCCGCAGAGGCCGACCTCGGTACTGCATGCGCACCTCTACACCGATCTCGACCTGCGGCGGCGCCTCGAAATGAAGAGCGGTCAACCAGCAACGTGGCTGTAGACGTGCTATCCGGACGGCGAGTTCGGCAATCTCCTCCGGGCTGCCCGACCGAACAGCAGCGGCCATCGCGCGCTGTGCAAATCCAAGGTTCTCCTCGAGGCTGAGCGGGATCCTATCCTGCCAGAGGCTCCGCGTCTCCCCCACAAGGTGCCAAGCCTGCGCAGTCGGTCGTGAAGCCAGTTCTGGCCGCCCAATCCGTTTGAGGATTTCGTTTTGCGACAACTCCGACAGAAGCATCGTCTTAAGCGATTCAGGCTCGGCTCGAGCATCGATGACGTCCAAGATCTGACGCAATGCCGAGCCATACTCTTCGGCTGGTACTTGCACAGTGGGAGCCGCCACCTTGCCCTGTCGAGATCGAGAGCAGATGGCGTCGCTGTCAATGGTGATCGTCGCACCGGCGCAGAGCACCTCCGTCGTCAACAGGCGGGACATCAACGGCTCACAGACGGCGCGAAACAGAATGGACCGCGCCCGTAGAAAGCTGGTGCGGAACAACTTGCCAGACGCCCGATCGTCCAGCAGCCTCACCGCAGTGCTCAGGGACTGTCCGGGATCGCCGGGCAAGAGTTCCGACGGAAGATCTGCGCCAGGATCTCCGGTCCCGCTCAGCACAACATCGCATGAAGTGGCATTTCCGAGCGCATGAAGGCGCTCCAGCGTATCGGGCAGGAATATCCGGCTTGGGCTCACGAACATGATGTATTCACCGCGCGCCTGGTCCAGGCCAGCGTTAGCCAACCGGAAGGCGCCATCCTCCCCCGAGCCTGTTCGAGCGGGCGCGGAGCTCTCGGCTACTGGGGCGGAGACCACCCCAAGCCTCGGCTCTTCGGCCGCCATATCCCGCAGCGCCTTCCCATCTGCGTCGGAGAGCCCCGCGTCGGTGACGAGAAGCTCCATCTTTTCGGCGGAGATGGTCTGAGCCAACCACGAAGCGATGCCTTCCCTGGCGGCGTCGAGGTGCCGCACCTGCAGGACAACCGTTGCCTCTGTCACGAAGAGCTTGTCCCAGGGAGGCGAACCACGGCGACGAGGATAGCGGAGCTGCCGTGCCCCAGCCGGACGATCGATAGGGTGATCGAGTGGTAAGGAAGGAAGCCGACGCCGAATGGCGGTAACGGTGAGCGTGACCGCCCAAGTGGATCCGACCGCTGAGCTCGGTGACGACACGGTGGTCTGGGACCTGGCACAGATTCGAGAGGGCGCCCGGCTCGGTACGGGGTGCATCGTCGGGCGAGGGGTCTATATCGGCGCCGACGTTCGGCTGGGAAACAACGTCAAGCTCCAGAATTTCGCGCTCGTCTATGAGCCGGCCGAACTCGGGGACGGAGTGTTCATCGGCCCGGCGGTCGTGCTGACCAACGACAAGTACCCGCGTTCGGTGGATGGCGAGGGCCGCCTCAAGCGCGCTGACGACTGGGAGGCGGTGGGAGTCAAGGTGGCAGAGGGCGCATCGCTTGGTGCCCGTTCGGTCTGTGTGGCGCCGGTGCAGATCGGGCGGTGGGGCATGGTGGCCGCCGGGGCGGTTGTGACGCGCGACGTTCCCGACTTCGCTCTGGTGGCTGGTGTTCCCGCAAAGTGGATCGGCTGGGTCGGCAAGGCGGGGGTGCGGCTCATCGAGCGCGAACCTGGTGTCTGGTGTTGTCCGTCGACTGGTCAGCTGTATGACGAGTCACAGGTGGACGGTGCGCCGAGGCTCACTCTCCGTGAGCCCGGGAATGGCGCACCCGCATCGCAGCTTGACCGGCGCTAACCACCGATGACCAGGCGGCGAACACCCGTCCAGACGGAAGGATCGGTTACGCGGCGGCCGTCCAGGAGCACCGAGACTCCTGGAAGATCAGCGGGAGTCAGCTGTCTGTACTCGGCATGGTCGGCCTGAATCACAGCTGCACGCACCGGCTCGCCGGCATGAGCCGGAAGACCGAGAGCGCGGAGCTCATCCGGACTGAACAGAGGATCGCTGACGTAGGGCACCGCTCCCCTGAGCCGAAGCGCGTCCACCAGGCCGAAGGCGCCCGAGAAGGCCGTCTCTTTGACTCCGCCGCGGTAGGCGGCACCGAGCACCAGCACCGGCACGTCGATCAGATCACCAAAGGCCGCAGCCAACAGTTCGATCGCGTACGCCGGCATCGCGGAGTTTGCTTCCCTGGCCGCGCGAACCACGGTGGCGCCCGGATCGCTCCAGAGATACAGCTGAGGGTAGACGGGGATGCAGTGCCCGCCCACTGCGACGCCGGGCCGGTGAATGTGGCTATAGGGCTGGGAGTTGCAAGCGTCGATCACCTTCTCCACGTCGATGCCGACCGACGCCGCGAAACGGGCGAACTGGTTGGCAAGCCCGATGTTGACGTCTCGGTACGTCGTCTCCGCGAGCTTGGCCAGCTCCGCAGCCTCAGCACTTCCCATGTTCCACACCCCGTTGGGCTGGGGCAGATCGTCGCGCTGGTTGAAGTCCAGTACTGCGCTGTAGAAATCGATTCCGTGACGGGCCGATGTGTCGTCGAGGCCGCCGACGAGTTTCGGATAGCGAGCAAGATCGCTGAAGATGCGGCCGGTCAGCACACGTTCCGGACTGAACACGACGTCGAAGTCGAGACCGAGCATGAGCCCAGATTCCGCCGCGAGCATCGGCGCCCACCGGGTGCGGGTCGTCCCGACCGGAAGAGTCGTCTCATAGCTCACCAGGGTGCCTGGCCGAAGACCAGCTGCGATGGACTGAGTGGCCTGATCCAGCGAGGAGAAGTCGGGAAGTCCCGCAGAGTCGACGAAGAGCGGAACGACGACCACCACGACCTCCGAGGTGGAGACACCGGCCGAGGTATCCGTGGTGGCGGAGAGCAAGCCGGCTTCGACGACCTCGGCGAGCCTGCTGGCCAGGTCGGTCTCTCCGGGGAAGGGCTCGGTGCCGGCGTTCACCAGATCAACGAGGTCACGGTTGATATCGGCACCGACGACCTGATGGCCTTTCGATGCGAAGTGCACCGCGAGCGGCAGTCCGATCTTGCCGAGCCCGACCACACAGATCTTCATGTGCTCCTTTTCTCGATCCGGACTGCCATGGAGCCTTGGCGATCGGAGCGAATGGTGACGAAGCGGCGCCGACCGCGATTTCGGAACGAGGTGACAAGTCGCGTATCGCCGACGCCCATCGGCAGGTCGTAGGCCCAGCGTCCGGCGTCGACGCGCATCCGTAGCACCCACCGGACCCCAGGTGGCACCTTGCGATGGAACAAGGGACGGAGGTCGATCCGGCAGCGAAGCCGGCTCCACTCACCAGGTGATGGTTGGTCCAGCCGAACTGGGAATGCTCCATCGACCTCAGGAGCACTACCCAGGGGGAAGCGCCCAGACCCAGGTGTCAGTTCCGTGTTGCCGACCCGCAGCAACGCAAGACAGAGGTGTTCGGCGCCGGCAGCATCCACCCCGACCCGGCAACTGATCTCCAGCTCGTGATCCGCAAGGTGGGCGACCGCTGGTTCCACCCGGGCCCCGAGCCCTTCGGATAGATCGTCGGCGTAGACCTCATACCAATCCTGGTGGCATTCAGTCGTCCCGAACCCGGGAGCCCACTCGAACACCCGATGGCCTGACAGCGCCAGAGGGGGTGAGG
>JBKPNA010000370.1:0-3526 GCA_046765695.1 Actinomycetota bacterium
AGGGCGACACGACGCTCACCGGCGGCGGACTCGCGAGGCACCCCCACGGTCGTGCGCCGCGGTACTGTGGATTCTGTATTCACAGGACAGGAGCCTAGCCCAGGGAACGGCCAATCAGGAGATACGCGTGGCCGGTCGGTACCGGGATACGACGCTCGACCGATTAAGAATGCCCTACCAGTGCCTACGAGGCGAGGGGCGAGTCAGTCCAGCGGAAGCGTGAGGACGCGCGGGCCGTCCTCCGTGATGGCGACGGTGTGCTCCCAGTGCACGGCGCGGCTGCCGTCAGCGGTGACCACCGTCCACCCGTCCTCCAGCTCGCGGGTCTCCGGGTCGCCCGCCGTGAGCATCGGCTCCACAGCCAGCGCCATCCCCGGCACCAGCCGCGGGCCCTGCCCCGGGTCACCGAAGTTGGGGAGGAACGGGTCCATGTGCATGGACGTGCCGATGCCGTGGCCGCCGTACTCGGCGACGATCCCGTAGTTCACGCCGTCGCGCTTGCCGGCCTCCTCCGAGGCCATCTGCACGGCGTACGAGATGTCGGAGAGCCGGTCGCCCGGCCGGACAGCAGCGATGCCGGCGTGGAGCGCGGCCTCACACGCCGCCGACAGCGCCCGGTCGGCGTCGGAGACCGACCCGACCAGGATCGTGACGGCGGCGTCGCCGTGCCAGCCCTCCAGAATCGCCCCGCAGTCCACCGACACGAGGTCGCCGTCGGCGAGCACCTGGGACGCCGACGGGATGCCGTGCACGATCTGCTCGTTCACGGACGCGCAGATCGAGGCCGGGTAACCGTGGTAGCCGAGGAACGAGGGGACCGCACCGGCGTCGCGAATGGTCTGCTCGGCCAGCGCGTCCAGGTCCTTGGTGCTGACCCCCGGCCTCGCGAGCTCGACGACCGCGGCGAGGGTGCCCGCAACCAGGCCGCCGGCGGCCCGCATCGCATCCAGCTCGTCCGGGCTCTTCAGCTCGATGTCCCTGCCACGCCAGCGAGCCAGCAGACCCCGGACGCCAGTACGTCCCCCGCTCATTGCGAGCCTTTCGTCATTGTGCGCGCAGCGCCTGGGCCACCCGGTCGGTGATCTCCTCGACCGAGCCGACGGCATTGACGCTGACGAGCCGATCGCTGTAGTGGTCCAGAAGTGGAGCGGTCTCGCTGCGGTAGACCTGCTGACGGCGGCGGATGACGTCCTCGGTGTCGTCGTCGCGACCCCGGCCCATCAGCCGGCGCACCAGCTCGTCCTCCGGCACCTGGAGCTCGACAACCGCATCGAGCTGCTCGGCGCGCTCCGCCAGGAGCTCACCGAGCGACGCGGCCTGGCTCCGGGTGCGCGGGAAGCCGTCGAGGATGAAGCCCTTCGCCGCATCGTCGTGGTTGAGCCGCTCGCGCACCATCGCGACGGTGACCTCATCCGGCACGAGGTCGCCGGCGTCCATGTACCGCTTCGCCTCGCGCCCGAGATCCGTCTCGTCCTTCAGGTTCGCCCGGAAGAGGTCACCCGTGGAGATGTGCGGCACGTCAAGACGTTCCGCGAGTCGCACCGCCTGGGTGCCCTTGCCCGCTCCCGGCGGACCAACCAGAACGAGACGCACTCGACCGACCTCCTGAAATCGAACCCCAACACGACAATGCCCGAACAGCCGACGCTAGCGCAGGAAACCGTCGTACCTGCGTTGCATGAGCTGGCTCTCGATCTGTTTGACCGTGTCGAGACCCACGCCGACCATGATCAGTACCGCCGTGCCGCCGAACGGGAAGTTCTGGTTCTGGCCACTACCGGTGATGCCGAGGAAGAAGTTCGGCAGCACGGCGATGATGCCGAGATACAGGGAGCCGGGGAGCGTGATGCGGGAGAGCACGAAGTTCAGGTACTCGGCGGTCGGCCGCCCGGGCCTGATCCCGGGGATGAAGCCGCCGAACTTCTTCATCTCGTCGGCACGTTCCTCAGGGTTGAACGTGATGCCGACGTAGAAGTACGTGAAGAAGATGATGAGCGCGACGTACAGGACGATGTGCACCCAGCTGGACTGATCCACCAGGTAGGTCTGGACGAACTGCTGGAACGGGCCGCCGGAGCTTCCGGCCAGGCGCGAGATGAGGTCGGGGAGATAGAGCAGCGACGATCCGAAGATCACCGGGATGACGCCTGCCTGGTTGACCTTGAGCGGCAGGTACGTGGAGGTGCCGCCGTACATCCGGCGGCCGACCATGCGCTTCGCGTACTGCACCGGAATGCGGCGCTGGCCCTGCTCGACGAAGACGACGCTGGCAATGATCGCGAGCCCGAAGACGCAGACGCCGATGAAGATCAGTGCGCCGTTGTTGAGGATGTTGGCACCCTCGGCCGGGATGCGGGCCGCGATCGAGGCGAAGATCAGTAGCGACATGCCGTTACCGATGCCGCGCTCGGTGACCTGCTCCCCCAGCCACATGATGACCGCGGTGCCCGCCGTCATCACGACGACGATGACCGAGAGCTGGTAGACACTCGAGTCGGGAATGACCGGCAGGGAGCAGTTGCCGAAGAGCGCTCCGCGGTCGGCCAGTGCCACGATTCCCGTGGCCTGGAGAATGGCGAGCGCGATCGTCAGGTAGCGGGTGTACTGGGTCAGCTTGTTCTGACCCGACTGCCCTTCCTTCTTCAGCTGCTCGAACCGGGGAATCACGACGGTGAGCAGCTGAACGATGATGCTCGCGGTGATGTACGGCATGATGCCGAGCGCGAAGATCGACAGCTGCAGCAGCGCGCCGCCGGAGAACAAGTTGATCAGCGAGTAGACACCGGAGTTCTCGCTGCCCTCGACCTGCCGGATGCATTCCTGGACGTTGGGGTACGAGACGCCGGGTGACGGGATCGTCGCCCCGAGGCGGTAGACGGCCACGATCCCGAGAGTGAAGAGGATCTTCTTCCGGAGATCCGGCGTGGTCAGTGCCGACCGGAAAGCGCTGAGCACTCGGTGATCCTCCTGTACTGGTGGCCCGCTCCGGCCCGGATCGCCCGGGCGGACAGCGCCCGCGAGCGTGGCGCGCACCCGGCCTGTGGCGGCACCGGGCGGAGACGACTGTAACAGCGGCCGCGTCGCCCCCACGGCGCGGACCGGCGCGTTGGCGCCGGTCCGCACCGAACGGGCACCGAACTACAGCTCGGTGACGGCTCCGCCAGCAGCCGCGATCTTGTCACGGGCGCTACCGGAGAAGGCGTGCGCGCTCACTGTCAGCGCGACGTCGATGTCCCCATTGCCGAGCACCTTGACCGGCTGGTTGCGCCGGACGGCGCCGGCCGCGGCCAGCTCGTCCGGGCCCACATTGCCGCCGGAGGGGAACAGCTGGGCGAGGTCGCCCACGTTCACCACCTGGAACTCGACGCGGAAGCGGTTCTTGAAGCCCTTGAGCTTGGGCAGCCGCATGTGAATCGGCATCTGCCCGCCCTCGAAGCCGGCAGGCACGTTCTTGCGGGCCTTGCTGCCCTTGGTGCCGCGACCGGCCGTCTTGCCCTTGCTGCCCTCACCACGGCCGACCCGGGTC
>JBKPNA010000371.1:0-4646 GCA_046765695.1 Actinomycetota bacterium
GGCGCGGATGCTGGTGATCGGGACCCGCGAGCATGTCGGGATCGATCGGCTCGTGCACGGCTCGATCAGCCATTTCTGTCTTGACAACGCCAACTGTCCCGTCGTCGCGGTGCCACCGGGGCCAGAATCGTTCCGCTGAGCGATGCTGCACAGACAGTGCAGCACATCCGATGCCATGGAGGTCGACGCGATGAAGCGAACCCGTAAGAAGGCCGGCCGGTCCGGGCTGCTCGGCTGGCTGGCCACCGGTCTGGCGGTAGCCGCCGTGGTGCAGGAGCTGCGCAAGCCGGCTGAGGAGAGAACCTGGAACGGCCGGATCCTGTACGTCCCGTACGACTTCCGCATCCCGACTCTGGCACGGGTGCGCCAGCGCCTGTGGGCACCAGAGGACGCGCGACTCCTCGTGCCGCAGGTGTTCGGTGTCGGCTGGTCGGTCAACGTCGGTCGACTTGTCGCCTTGGTGACGAACCGGCGACGCTGACCCCGGACCGGGCATCCTCTGCGCAGATCTGCACCCTTTCGGACGATCTGCACCGGTTGCTAGCGGTGCAGATCGAAGAAAAGAGTGCAGATCTGTGCCGGCGGGTGAGTCGCTACCGCCCGAGGGCGCGGAGAGCGCGCTGCACCGCGGCCTGTGCCTCCTTGATGTTGGTCTGGTATCCGGCCAGGTCACCGGCGGCCAATGCCTTGTCGGCGGCCTGGAAGGCGGCCTGGGCCTCGGACAGCGCCTTGGTCGCGGCCGGATTGTTGGAGTTGCCGCCCGTCGACGGGGTGTTCCCGTCCCCGGAGGGATTCTCCGTGGTGGGGGCTCCGGAGTTCCCTTGGAACACCTGGTCCAGCGCCTGCTTCAGCGTGTCACCGATGCCGACCTGCTGACCGAACCGGACGATGACGAACCGCAGCGCCGGATAGGAGCCGGTGCTGCCCTGGCGCTGGGTGTACACCGGCGTCACATACAGCAGGCCACCGCCCACCGGCAGGGTCAGCAGGTTGCCGAACTGAGCGGTCGAGGCGCCCTGGTTGAGGAACGGCCGCAGCCGATCCGCCACCGTCTCGTTGGTGGTCATCGCGTTGAAGCTCTGCCCGGGGCCGTCGATCTGCGACGTGTCGGACATGGTCAGGATGCGCATCCGGCCATAGTCGTTGCTACTTGCGTCGGCGTTGACGGCCATGTATGCAGCCAGGTTCTGCCGGCCACGGGGCACGTACGACGTCGTCAGCGAGAAGATCGGGTTGTCGTCCCCCGGCCACTTGACCGACAGGTAGAACGGCGACTCCTTGGTCTGCGCGGACGCGACCACGGGGTCGTTCGGCACCTCCCACAGGTTCGAGTTGGAGTACCAGGTGCCGGGGTCCGTGATGTGATAGTTGGTCAGGATCTGCCGCTGCACCTTGAACAAGTCCTGCGGGTAACGCAGGTGGGCACGCAGGTCCTCAGGGATCTCGGATGCCGGCCTCACGACGTCTGGGAACGCCTTCTGCCAGGTCTGCAGCACCGGGTCGTTGGGGTCCCAGGCGAACAGCTGCACCGTCCCGTCGTACGCGTCGACGACCGCCTTCACCGAGTTGCGCATGTAGTTGATGTCGTCCTGCGGCTGGGCAACCACGGTGCCGCCAACGGTCGTCTGGGTGTCGGAGGTGACCGAGTTGAGGTTCACCCGCTCGCTGTTGGGATAGGAGTTGGATGTGGTGTAGCCGTCCACGATCCACACGATCCGGCCCTGCACCACCGCCGGGTACGCATCGCCGTCCACCTTGAGCCACGGGGCGGCAGCATGGACCCGCTCGCGTGGGGTGCGGTCGTAGATGATCTTGGACGCCGCGTTCACCCGGTCGGAGAGCAGGATGTTGACGTCGGCGAACTTCGCGGCGTACAGCACCCGGTTCCACAGACTGCCGATCGGCACCCCACCCTTGCCGGTGTAGGTGTAGGTCTTGGGGTTGCCGTTCAATCCCCCGCCGGGGGTGTCCAGCTCGATCGGCGGGGTGCCCGCCGGAGCGCCCACGATCGAGAACTCGTCGGCTCGCTCCCCCTGCAGTTCACCGAAGTAGATCCGCGGCTCGTGTTCCGCGATCGGCCCGGTCGGCGGGATGTCCTTCGCGATCCACTCCGGCTCACCACTTGGCTGCCGCCGGTTGCCGTACGCGGCCACCAGCCCGTAGCCGTGGGTGTAGACGGTCTTCAGGTTGTTCCAGTTCGCGCTCTCCAGTCCGCGCAGATCCATCTCGCGCACCGCGACCACTGCGTCGGTCTCCTTGCCGTCGATGGTGTAGCGGTCCACGTCCAGTGTCTTGGGGAAGGAGTAGAAGCCGCGCACCTGCTGCAGCTGCTCGTACGCCGGGCCGACCACGTTCGGGTCGATCAGCCTGATGCCCGGCAGCGCCTCGGCGTCGTCCTTCAGCTGCCCGGCGGTGGCGGTGGTCTCGGCCGTGTAGTTGGTGATCTCGACGTGATCCACCCCGTACGCCGTCCGGGTGGCTTCGATGTTCTTGCCGATGTACGGCCGCTCCCGGTCAGGTTCGTCGGGTCGCACGCTGAAGTACTGCACCGCGCCGGGGTAGACCAGGCCGAGAACGATGCCGGACAGCAGCAGCAGCACCACCCCGATCACCGGCACAGCCCAGCGCTGCAGCACCGCGTTGGCGAAGAACAGCACGCCGCAGATGCCGGCGATGATGGCCAGAATCATCTTGGCGGTCACCGTCGCGTGGTCGGCGGTGTAGGAGATGCCGGTGAACAGCCGGTTGCTGCGCTCGATCTCCAGCCCGTACTGGTCGAACCAGTAGCCGATGCCGCGTACGACCACCGCCAGCCCGATCAGGATCGACAGGTGTGCCTGCGCGGCGCGGCTGGCCCCGCGGCGCGCGCCGCTGAACCGCACGCCACCCATCGTGTAGTGCACGACCGCCGCAACCAGAGTGCTCACCACCAGCGCGGCGAAGGTGAACGACAGCACGAACCGCCACCAGGGGTAGGCGAAGACGAAGAACGAGACGTCCAGATTGAACTGGGGGTCGGTCACGTTGAACGGCGTGGCATTGCGCCAGGCCAGGTAGTGGAAGACCTGCCCGCTTGCGGTGCCGCCGGCGAACAGTCCGATCAACCCGCCGAGGCCCAGCATCACCCAGAGGAAGCGGGACTCCAGCATCTCGCGGTACCGCTCGAGCAGCGGGCTCGACGGGTTCTGCGTGCCAAGCCGCGGCCGCAGCCGGTATGCGATAGCCGCGTTTCCGGCCGCTGCCACGGCCATCAGCAGCCCGAAGACCGCGAACAGGCCGACCCGGGTGGCCAGCATGGTGGTGAACACGGAGCCGTAATCGAACGATCGGTACCAGAGCCGGTCGGTCCACACGCTGGTGAACACGGCGAACATCACGATCAGGACGGCGACAATGACCAACGTCGGCAGGATTGCGCTCCGTCGCCGGCCCACCCGCAGGGTACTCAACCCACTTCTCCTCAACACATCGATAGTCGTCTGACCAAACGAGCCAACCGGGCCGGTCGTTTCCGCCGGTCATGACCAAGCCCCGAGCGAGGGACAGCTCGAGGCGCTCAGCACAGCGTATGCGCGAACGCCGCCGCCAAGCGGGGAACCAGATCCGGCGCACCGAGAACCTCGTCCGGCTTGCCGATCGACACCGCCCGGATCAGCAGCTCGGCAGGACGGCGGTGCCACCGGAGGTGTCCAAGGTCTCCAGAGCCGAGATCGCGTCGCGCAGGGTACCCACCTTGATCAGCCGGACGTCGGTGTGCAGTCCCTCAAGATCCGCACAGTTCGCGGCCGGGACGAAGAACTCCGTCGCGCCCACGTCCTCCGCGCCGGCGATCTTCTCCTGGATGCCGCCGACCGGCCCGACGTCCCCGGTCGGGGTGATGGTCCCCGTACCGGCCACATGCCGTCCGCCGAGCAGGTCGCCTTCGCTGATCTTGTCGTAGATCGCCAGGGCGAAGGTGAGCCCGGCGCTCGGTCCGCCGATCTGCTGGCCGAGGTCGAAGGAGATCGAGGGTGCGTAGTCGTAGCCGGTGCCCAGGGTGATGCCAACCACCGGTGAGTCGGACTGGGTGGTCGACTCGGCGGTGACCACCTTGACCCGCCGCTCCTGCTTGGCCCGGATCACAGTGAAGATCACAGTGTCCCCCACCTGGTGGCGCTGGATCCGATCACGTACGTCCTTCTCGACCCGGGTGGGCACGCCGTCGACCGCGGTGATCAGGTCGCCGGGGTGCAGCCGTTCGTGGGCCGGTCCGCCGATCGTCACCGAGTAGACCGCCGGCCGTTCGGTGACGGTCTGTCCGTCGGCCCGCAGCGCGGCCACGACCGCGTCGTCCTGGGCGGTCTCCATTCGTTCCGCGTCCTCGTCGTGCACCTGCTGCGCCGACTTCCCGGGGTCGTAGACCGCCTCGCGCGGCAGCGCGTCCCGATGGGGCAGCCAGTACGACAGCAGCGCCTGCGGCAGGCTGAGCCGAGCGTCGGCCGGCGTGGTGGAGACGACGGTCATGTCCAGGCGACCCGTGGTCGGGTAGGTGTCGATACCCGAGACCTGGATGATCGGCTGGTTGTCCACCGAGCCAAGGGTGTCCCGGGGCGCGCCCGGGCTCCAGCTGACGAACGGAACCGGGACCAGCACGAGCAGCACGGCCA
>JBKPNA010000372.1:0-3574 GCA_046765695.1 Actinomycetota bacterium
AGGAATGGCTGACCTTCGTCGTGGTCGGCGCCGGGCCGACCGGGGTCGAGATGGCCGGTCAGATCGCCGAGCTGGCCCACCGTACGCTGCGCCGGGACTTCCGCCGCATCGACACCACCCGGGCGCGGGTGATCCTGCTGGATGCCGCCCCGGCCGTCCTCGGCATGTTCGGCGAGAAGCTCTCCGCGGCGGCGACCGAGCAGCTGCAGAAGATCGGCGTCGAGGTGATGCTCAACATGAAGGTCGTCGGGGTGGACAACACCGGCGTCGACGTGATCGACCCCGACGGCAATCAGATCCGCATCCCGTGCCGCTGCAAGGTCTGGGCGGCCGGGGTCAGCGCCTCGCCCCTCGGCCAGCAGCTGGCCGACCAGAGCGGAGCCGAGATCGACCGGGCCGGCCGGGTGAAGGTGAACGAGGATCTGACCTTGCCCGGACATCCGGAGGTCTTCGTGGTCGGTGACATGATCGCCCTGAAGAACCTGCCAGGAGTGGCGCAGGTCGCCATGCAGGGCGGCAAGCATGTGGCCGGCCAGATCAAGCGGCGGCTGAAGGGTGAGCCGGCCGGTCAGCCCTTCAAGTACTTCGACAAGGGCAGCATGGCGACCATCTCCCGGTTCCACGCCGTCGCCTCCATCGGCAATCGGATTCGATTCGCCGGCTTCACCGCGTGGCTGATGTGGCTGGTCGTCCATGTGATGTACCTGATCGGTTTCAAGAACCGGTTCACCACGATGGTGCACTGGGCGGTCAGCTTCGTGTTCCGCGGGCGCTCCCAGCGGACCACCACCCGGCAGCAGATCGTGGCACGCACCCTGATGGCCCGGTTGAGCTCCCTGGAGGAGGAGATGCACCAGCCTCAGTCCACCGCGGGGGACACGTCGGCTGACTCGGAGAAGACCAGCACGACCGGAGTCGAGGGTGCCGCGCTCGCCGATGCCGAGTCTGAGCCGCGCAAGGCCTGAGCCTCCGGCAGCAACTGCTGCCGGAATCCTCTGGTGATTGTCCGCGACGCCACTGACTCCGACGCCGAGGCCTGCGCGGCGATCTATGCCCCGTACGTCACGGCGACGTCGGTGTCCTTCGAGGTAGAGCCGCCGACTCCGGAGCAGATGGCGGTGCGGATCGCCCGCGCCCGCAACCGGTACGCGTGGCTCGTGCTCGAAGTGGACGGCCGAGTCGTGGGCTACGCGTACGGTCATCCGTTCGCCGAGCGGGCGGCGTACCGCTGGTCCTGCCAGGTCAGCATCTACCTGGAGCGGGAGCGACACCGGTCCGGTGGGGGCCGGCTGCTGTACGAGGCGCTGCTTGCCCGGCTGGCGGACCGGGGCTATCGCCGGGCGCTGGCCGGCATGACCCTGCCGAACGACGCCAGTGTCGGGTTCCACCGGGCCCTGGGTTTCGAGCCGGTGGGCGTCTACCGCCGGGTCGGCTGGAAGCACAGCTCCTGGCACGACGTCGGCTGGGTGCAGAAGACGATCCGCGAGGGGAGCGACCCACCGGCCGAACCGCGCTGAGCAAGCAAAGAGGCACGATCCCGTCGAACCTCGTGCGGCTCAGCCGCAGGCAGGTGGTTCCCTGGCCGCTCGTATAGTCGGTCCATGGCGTGGTGGTTCAGGCGCCAACGGCCCGATCGTTTTGTCCTCACCGACTGCGGGCCGCCGGAGACGGATCCATGGGCGGTCGATCCGAAGGTGGTGGCCGAGCAGCGGGCCGCGCTGCGGCGCATCGTGGCGGAGGCGGTCATCCTGCAGGACGAGGCCGAGGCCGTGATCGCCGGCATCCGGGCCCGGCAAAGCCTTGGCTACCTGGCACCGAAGGGTGGGCCACTCGTTCGCCGGTTCTTCGCGTTGCGGGACCGGTTGCCCAGGCAGTGCGCCGACCCCGAGGACGAGCGGCTGCGGGCGATCATGGACGTCACGTTTCACCACCATGCGATGGCGCTCGCGACGGCGCTGGAGTTCTGCGCCCTGGAGTGGCGTTCCGCGGAGATCGCCCGGCAGGTCGACGCCCTCGATGGCCTCGGCGCGCCGGCCCGCCGGTTGGACGAGGTGTACGCAGCGCTGAAGGCGTCATAGGTTCTCGCGGAAGAAGTCCGCCGTCCGGGCGATCGAGCGGCCGAACTGGCCGTAGAAGGTATGCCCTTCACCGGGGTAGGTCAGGAACGTGACCTGCTTGCCGGCATCCTTCAGCGCCCGGGTCGTCGCGCGCGACCAGGAGACCGGGCAGGTGTCGTCCACCAGCCCGTGGTGGATCAGGATCGGCTCGCTGATCCGGCCGAAGTACGGCCGCGGTGAGGCGTTCCGCCAGAACTCCGGGTTCTGGTCCGGCAGCCCGTACGTCCGCTCGATCCGCCGGTTCACCCGGTCACGATCCGGCGACCGGCGATAGAACTGCCGCCAGTTGTCCGCGGCCAGGGAACTGGTGGAGGCATAGATCACCGCGGCGTCGACCAGGCCCGGCTGTGCCACCAGCGCGGTGAGCGTGACGTTGCCGCCCATCGAGCGGCCCAGCCATCCGACGCGGTCCCGGTCCAGAAAGCTCAGCGCGGAGGCCTTCACCGCCTTGACCGCGTTGATGGTGTCCACCGCGTACGGCAACCTGAGCTCGTAGTCGGCATTCGGGTCGTCGTCGGACCCGGCATGGCCCCGATAGTCGACGTGCAGCACCACGAAGCCGCGCCTGGCCAGGTAGTCCTGCTCACGGGCCATGCCCTGGCCGGGCACGTAGCTGTCCGGCTCGATGTAGCCGTGGTTGAGCACGAGCACCGGGAACGGTCCCTTTCCCCGGGGCACGTTCATCACGCCGGTGAGCCGGAGCCCGTCACCCCGGTAGCTGACGAGGTAGCGCCGGTACGCCCCCGTGCTGGCGATCTGCCGACCGAGCCTGAGGTCGCGGCCGTCGTAGGAGCGCTCGATGAGGGCCTCGACGGAGATCGGATGCGGTTTGGGTGGTTTCCGGGTGGCTGTGGCCGTCGGAGCGGGTGCGGCCGATGGCGTAGCGGTGACCGGCGGAGTCGCCGAGGTGGCTGGTGCGGCTGCGGTGCTCGAGGCCGGCGGGGAGGACGCCCGCCGTCCCTCATCCTGGCCCACCGCGCAGCCGCCGACGAGCACACTCAGGGTCAACAGGCCCAGACCGGTACGCCGGATCACATCCAGATTCTTGCCGGGCGACGCAAACGATCGATGGTTCACGGATCCAGGTCTGAGAGTCCTGAGACCCGGATCGGCGCACCAGCCGACATCTCAGAGGGGCCAGACAAGCCATCCAGCGACGACCACGGCCACGAGCGCTGGAAGATCGGCAAGGGTGATCCCATGGGACGGGCTGAGAACGAGCAGCACAGGCCCCTCTACCGGACCATTGACGAGCACCCAGACCCCGGCTGCTGCCACCAGACCGACTGCCAACCACCTTCTGCGGCGTACGGAGAACCCGGCGGAGAATCGGCCTGTCACCGCGCAAGGGTAATGGGCCGCCCGACTCCGTGCAGTCGCTTCACCAACCGCGTTGCCGCCACTCCGCCAGGTGCGGCCGCTCCCGGCCCAGCGTCGTGTCGTCTCCGTGTCCCGGG
>JBKPNA010000373.1:0-14238 GCA_046765695.1 Actinomycetota bacterium
CCCTTCCGCTCCACCAGCGCCGGAGCCTCCAGCTGGCGCTCCTCCGCCTGCTGTGCCGCGTTGACCGCGTTCGGCCCGATCGGGGTGTGCCGCACCTTCTCCCGCAGCTTGAACATGGCATCGATCAACATCTCCGGCCGCGGCGGGCAGCCCGGCAGGTACATGTCCACCGGGACCACGTGATCGACACCCTGCACCAGGGCGTAGTTGTTGAACATCCCACCCGTGCTCGCGCAGACACCCATGGCCAGCACCCACTTCGGGTTCGGCATCTGGTCATAGATCTGGCGCAGCACCGGGGCCATCTTCTGGCTCAGCCGGCCGGCCACGATCATCAGATCGGCCTGCCGCGGCGAGGCCCGGAACACCTCCTGCCCCCAGCGACCCGAGTCGTAGCGCGGCGCGCCGTAGGTCATCATCTCGATGGCGCAGCAGGCCAGCCCGAAGGTCACCGGCCAGAAGGCCGCGCTGCGCATGTAGCCGAAGATGTCCTCCACGGTGGTCAGCAGCACCCCGGTCGGCAGCTTCTCCTCTACGCCCATTGCTTCACTAGTCCCATTCCAGTCCGCCGCGGCGGAGCACGTAGAAGTAGGCGATGAATACGGTCGCGATGAACAGCACCATCTCCACCAAGGCGAAAGTGCCCATCTGGTCGAAGGAGACCGCCCACGGGTAGAGGAAGACGATCTCGATGTCGAAGACGATGAACAGCATCGCGGTGATGTAGTACTTCACCGGGAACCTGCCACCGCCGACCGGCTGCGGCGTCGGCTCGATGCCGCACTCGTAGGAGTCGTACTTTGCCCGGTTGTAACGGCCGGGACCGACCAGCACGCTGGTCACGATGGTGAGCGCAACGAACCCGGACGCGATGGCCAGCAAGACCACGATCCCGATGTAGGGACTCATGCCCAGAGGCTCCGATCTTCGCTCGTGAATTCGTTCACTAACTCAGCGACCCCACTCTACGACGCCGCTATGACACCTCAAACAAGCGAGGGGGCGACGCCGCAGTGGAACACTTACCCCGTGGGTGCCGCGGTGTGACGACCTTTCTCGACCGAACCGATGTCCTCGTCGTCGGGGCCGGTCCGGCCGGAGCCGCTGCCGCGACATGGGCAGCGCGAGCCGGGCTGACTGTCGCCCTGGCGGACGCAGCCGCATTTCCCCGGGACAAGTCGTGCGGCGACGGGCTGACCCCGCGCGCCATGGCCGAGCTCGACCGCCTCGGACTTGGCGCCTGGACCCGCGGGCACACCGTCAACGACGGGCTGCGTGCCCACGGTTTCGGTCAGGTGCTGGAGCTGCCCTGGCCGGGCGGATCGCTCCCCGACAGGGGCTCGGCCGTGCCGCGGGTCGAGCTGGACCACCGCCTCCGCGACGGCGCGATCGACGCCGGCGCGCGGCCGCTGCCACCCGCCAAGGCGGTCGACGTGGTACGCGATGGCGAGCGCGTACGCGGGGTCGTGTTCACCGCTGACGGGCAGCGGCGAGAAGTGCGCTGCGACCGCTTGGTGGTGGCGGACGGGGTGCGTTCGCCGCTGGGCCGGGTGCTGGGCCGGGAATGGCATCGGGACACGGTCTACGGCGTGGCGGCCCGCAGCTACCTGGACTCCGGCAGGGAGGACCGCTGGATCTCCTCCCACCTGGAGCTCCGGGGCTCCGAAGGCGAGCTGCTATCGGGGTACGGCTGGATCTTTCCGCTCGGCGACGGGCAGGTGAACCTCGGTGTCGGCACCCTCGCCACTGCAAAGCATCCGGTCAACGTGGCCCTGCGCCCGCTGCTGCAGTTCTACGCACGCGAGCGCAGGGAGGAGTGGCAGCTGGGACAGCAGGTGCGGCTGGCGACCTCGGCGATGCTGCCGATGGGAGGCGCGGTGAGCGGTGTCGCCGGCACGAACTGGGCCTTGATCGGCGATGCGGCGGCCTGCGTCAACCCGCTGAACGGCGAGGGCATCGACTACGGCCTGGAAACCGGGCGGCTCGTCGTCGATCTGCTCTCCGACACCGCCGATCTGGCACGGGCCTGGCCGGCGCTGTTGCGCAGCCACCATGGATCGGCCTTCTCCATCGCCCGCCGACTGGCAGCGCTGATCACCGTGCCGGGGCTGCTGGCGCGGCTCGGGCCGATCGGCATGCGGTCCCGGACGCTGATGACAGTGGCCCTCCGGGTGATGGGCAACCTGATCACCGAGGCGGACAGGGACGTTGTCGCCCGGGCCTGGCGGCTGGCCGGCCGGGCAAGTTACGCGTTGGACGTGCGGCCACCCTTCACCTGATCCGAACAACCGGCCGGCAGTGCGCACCTACCGCCCACGCGTATGCCCTAAGCGACGGTGCGACCGCTGAAGCGTCATTGGTCAGCGCAGTGTTGCTCACCCTGCCACCGCGGACGTTGGTCACCGGGGACACGGGGTTGAGGCTTGTCGGCGTCGCAGTGGGCTCGCTCGAGCCGCTTCGATTCGTCACCACGCATCCCCGGCAGGTAAGGCGAAAGGGCGTACGGTTCACCCGGGCGGGTATGGGCGGGTGGACCTGGCCTATCTCCGGTACCGAGTGCTGATCGAGTACGAGGGTGACCAACATCGCAGTGACCGGCGGCAGTGGAACCGCGGTCAGCTTTGCAGGCGGCGAAGGGCCTCGGGCGTGTCCACGTCGAAGAGATACTCCTGCGCCAGGCGGCAGGGTGTGGCCGGCGGCTGCAACCGCTGGACGAGTGCCCGAGCCGACACGTTGGCCGCCCCATTCGGCCCGGCCAGTCGTACGAGGCTCGCGGCCACATCAGGGCGCAGCGCCAACTGCAGTGGCTGCATCTGGCCGGAGTCGTCCACCGCCACTACCACTTCCGTCGCCGGGTCGGCCGCCAGCCGCTCGAGCAGGACGACCGCACCAGCACCCGCGCGGGGAGCGTCGCCAGGGAGTACGACGATCGCCTGGGCAGCTTCCTGCAACGCGTGCCGCAGCCCGGTGACCAGGGCCGCTGCTGGGCCGCCGCCGGGAGGCTGCTCGCGCACAAACGTCACCGGCCGGGAGGTCTGCCGTGGTGGACCGACGAGCACGACGGAGAACTCGGCCGGCAGCCCGGACAGGGTCAGGTCGAGCAGCGGCCGCCCATCGACCAGCTCGGCCAGCTTGTCAGGCGCGAACCGCCGGGACTGCCCGCCGGCCAGGACGACGGCGACAACCATGGATCAACCGAGGAGCGCGTCGCGCATCGGCACCAGCTTGGCGCGCGACTCCGCCAGCTCGGCGGCCGGATTGGATCCGGCGACGATGCCGCAGCCGGCGAACAGCCGGATCTGCCGCGGATCGGTCTCACTGATCAGCCCGCAGCGCAGCGCGATGGCCCACTCGCCGTCCCCGCTCGCGTCGATCCAGCCGACCGGTCCGGCGTAACGCTCCCGGTCCAGGTGCTCCAGCTCGCCGATCAACGCGCGGGCCTCCTCGGTCGGCGTGCCGCAGACGGCTGCACTGGGGTGCAGGGCCGCGGCCAGAGCCAGCGAGCTCACCCTGCCATCGACCACCCCGGTCACATCCGTGGCCAGATGCAGCACGTTGGGCAGCTGGAGCACGTACGGCGCCTCGGGCACGTTCATCGCCGAGCAGGACGGCGCCAGGGTGCTGGCGACCGAGGCCACGGCGTACTCGTGCTCCTGCAGGTCCTTGCTTGACTTGGCCAACGCCGCCGCCAGGTTGAGATCGTGGTCGTCGTCGCCGGTCCGCTGGATCGTCCCGGCAAGCACCCTGGACACCGCCAGGCCGGCCTCCCGCTTGACCAGCATCTCCGGACTCGCGCCCACCAGCCCGTCGACCAGATAGGTCCAGCACTGGGGATAGCCGGCTGCAAGCCGCTCGGCCAGCCAGCGCAGGTCGAGGTCGTTCTCGGTCCGGGCCAGCACCTCCCGCGCCAGCACGACCTTGTCCAGGCCGCCGGCGACGATCCTGCGTACGGCCTCGGCCACCGCGGCTGGCCAGGTCACCTCGTCCAGGCTGCCGGGCAGAAAACGCAGGCCTCGTGGCCGTTCCGGTGGATGTGGCCGGCCGGGCTGCGGTTCAGCCTGCGGGTCCGGTCCGATCCGGGTCAGCCAGCTGCGGCCGTGCCGCCGGCCGATCACGGTCTGTGGGACCACCAGCGTCGACTGGCCGGCGGAGCGCTCCGGGTCGAACAGGAAGCTGCCGAAGGCGACCAGGCCGGCACCCGCCGGCCCATGGTCGAGCTCGGCAACGGTCTCGGTTCCCGCGACCAGGTCGGCGAACCACTCGTCCGCCTCCGCGATGCTGGCCGGCTTGTGCCTCGCCGCCTCGCCGAAGGCCACCAGACCTTCCCCGTGCCGCACCCAGGCGTACGCGTCCTCGGCGGGCAGCAGGGCCAGCAACGGGCCGGGGTCATCGATCGCAACAGTCCGGACCCGGAGCTGCGGCGGGGTCAACTCCGACCAGGTCACGCCGCCAGCCTAGGGCCGGCTCTTCCAGTACAGCAGGTGATCTTCGCCACGGCCGTGATCAGCGCTTGCGCTGCTTGGCCACCGCGCTCGCCGCCTGGCGCCGCTTCTTCTCCGCCTCCAGTTGCCGCTGCTGTTCGGCCTGCCTCGCGCGCAGAGCCTCGGCGTCGAGGGAGTTGAGCAGGATCAGCGCGGCGACTCCTGCGATGGCCAGCGACCACAGCGGAGAGAACCCAAACACCATCGGCGCGGTGGTCAGCAGACACACGTCGAAGCCGCGGAACAGGTTGGTGACCAGCCCCGGCGGGAAGGCGCCCGCCTGACTGGAGATCATCGGGGCACCGAAGTCGACCCCCTTCGCTTGGGTCCAGCGCACCGCTGCCAGCAATCCGGCGGCGGCGGTAGCGGTCGCCATGGTGCCGACGTCGGCGAGGCTCCGATTGGACTGCCTGGCGACGATCTCGAGGAACGCCGGGGAGACCGCCATCGACCACAGCGCAGCCAGAATGGCAGGTACGGCGATCGACGCCATCTTGATCCGGGACAGGGAGAACGGCAGACACCGGGCCAGCCCTCCGGTGCGGGTCAGCACTCTCAAGCCCCCGAGCAACGGGATGGTGGCGCCGAACAGAGCCAGCGCCGCGAACACCGAGGTCAGCCGTCCCATGCCCAGCGCGACCGCGGCGTACGGCACGATCGCGGTACCGGCGAACACCAGCAGCGGCTGCGGGAACCGCCAGAGCCGCTGCGCCTCGCGCCACATGATGGCCTGCAGGCCTACGCCGTGCCCGCGCCGGGGCACCACGTGGCCGCGCTCGATGGCACGACGCTCCACCACGATGTCGCGGGCCAGGCCGATGTCCAGCGCGAAGAAGGCGCCGGAGATCCCGCTCACCAGGGCTCCACCGCTGAGCAGCCGGGCCCGGCGGATCCGGCCCAGCCGGAGCCGGGCCAGTGCCGCGCTGGCCAGCAGGACCAGCAGGGCGAACCCGCACACGGTCAGACCCAGTTCGACCCCGAGGTCGCCGGACAGTCCCAGACGGAACCATCCGGCCGAAACGCCGACCACACCAACCAGCGCGGCGGCCGCGAGCAGCCCGAAGACGTAGCTGACGAACCGGGTCAGCCGGTGCCGCTCCACCCCCTGCTGAGCGGCCGCGAATGCCACCGCGGCGGAGGACGACAGGCCCGTCGCAGCCGCCCAGACGGCCACCTCGACCGCATCCGAGCCGGTCAGCGCGGAGGTCAACGCCCCGACCACGGCACCGCCGACGCCGGCCGCGACGATGGCGCCGACCAGTCGGGCGCCGAGCAGCTTGACCCGGGAGATCGGCGCGTCCAGCAGCCAGAAGCCCTCGGCCGCCGAGGCCAGCACCGGTCCGAAGAGCCGGCTGGCCGCCAGGGCAACGGCCACTGCGGCCGCGAAGGCGGCCCACGGCAGCACGGTGCGGGCCGACAGGCAGGAGGCGGTGTCGCAGGCGGCCACCGTACGCTGCGCCTGCAGCACCACGTTGATGACCATGGCACTGACCATCACGGCCCCGATCACCACGACGTACGCGTCGTTGAACGCCTCCATCAGGTTCTTGGTCGCCCGGCCCTTGCGCCAGTCCCGGATCAGCGCCTTCAGCTCTCGGGGCGACGCCGGGGTCAGCGCCGGCTGGTCAACGGTGCTCATCCGCGCGGCGCTCCGAGCTCGATGACCCGGGTGGCCACCTGCTGCACCAGCGCCGGCTCGTGGCTGGCGAACACCATCGCCAGGCCCTGCTGCCGCTCCGCCTTGAGCCGCTCAGCCAGCCAGGCCACTCCTTCGATGTCCAGCCGCTGCTCCGGCTCGTCCATGATCAGCAGCTTGCGCGGCCGAACGAAGGCGGTCGCCAGGGCCAGCCGGCGCCGCTGGCCGGAGGACAAGGTGCCCGGCAGCTGGCCCGACTGGGGCACCAATTGCACCTCCTCCAGCACCTCGTCGACCAGATCGTCCGGATCTGCCAGCCCGTGCGCTCGGGCCAGCAGGTCCAGGTGCTCGACCACGCTCAGGTCCGGGAAGAAGTCCAGGTCGTCGATCACCGTGGCCATGTCGCGGCGGATCTCCGGCGAAGCCTCGGACATGGGATGCCCGCAGACCTCAACGGTGCCCTCGTCAGGCCGGTCCGCCCCGACCAGGCAGCGCAGCAGCGTGGACTTGCCGGCCCCGTTCCGGCCGGTCAGCGCGACGGCCTCACCGGTGCGGACGTCGAGGTTGAACTTGTCCAGGATGGTGTTCGGTCCAAACGCGCGGCGCAGCCCGGATACCTTCAACACGATCGTGCGTTTGGCCACGGAGAGATTCTGCCTCGTGGCTGTTCCCGCCATCCGCGCGCTGGGCTTTCGATAACGAAATCAGCGGGTACCAATCCTGCAAGGGCTCCGGAACGAACACCCGGCACAGACATGCCCGGATACCCGTCTTCCGGGATCTCCGGAAAGGTCCACTGTGATCAACGTTTTCCTGTCCAAAACCTAGGCAGAGGTCGTCTGACATGAGAACGTCGTGCTCGTGGATCTTTTCTCTCCCGGTGGGCCGGGCGGGCAACCGCGCCGTGCCTACGGTGGAGAGCCACCCGGGCGCGATTCGCAAGCCGAGCTGGTGGACCTGATGGCCAGGTCGGCTCGCGGAGATCGCGCCGCCTTCGCCCAGCTCTACGACACGACCTCACGACGGGTCCACGGCGTCGTGCTTCGGGTGCTGCGTTCCCCGGAGCATGCCGAGGAAGTGACCCAGGAGGTCTACGTCGAGGTGTGGCAGCAGTCGGCCCGCTACAGCCCGGCCAAGGGCAGCGTGCTGGCGTGGATGGCCACCATGGCACACCGCCGTGCGGTCGATCGAGTGCGTTCGGTGTCCAGCGAGGTGAACCGGGATCATCGATACGCCTACGAGAGCCTCGATCCGGAGGTGGACAGGGTCTGGGACAGCGTGGCCCAGCGGCACGACGTCGATCGGGTGCGTGAGGCCATGCAGCTGTTGACGCCGATTCAGCGCCAGGCGCTGACCATGGCGTACTTCGACGGCATGACCCAGAGCCAGATCGCCGACTCGCTCAAGCTGCCGCTGGGCACGGTGAAGACACGGATCCGGGATGCCCTCAGGCGCCTTGGCGAGACGCTGGCGGGTGCTGGTCCGTGATCGAGATCCACGAGTCCACCGGTTGCTACGCCGTCGACGCGCTCGATCCGCCCGAGCTGCCCGCCTTCGAGGCGCACCTGGCCGACTGCTGCAGTTGCGGCCACGAGGTCGCAGAGTTCTACGAGACCGCGGCCGAGCTCACCGTGCTGAGTGCCAGCACGCCGCCACTCGCACTGCGCGCCTCCATCGTGTCCGCGGTTCGCAACACCCCGCAGCTGCCGGTCGCCCGGCCGGTCAGTCCGCCGGCCGGGAGGTAACAAGCCCGAAACGGCGGGACTGTCGGACCGCTGTGGAATGGTGGAATCGTGCCCGGCCCGGATTCGACGACACCCCGCCTCCGTGCCACGCTCGACAAGCAGCGTGCCGACGTCGCGGCCATGTTCGACCGGGTCGCGGCGCGCTACGACCTGGCGAACGATGTGCTCTCTCTCGGCCAGGACCGGGCCTGGCGCCGGGAAGTGGTGCGGGCGGTCGCTCCCCGGCCAGGGCAGCTGATCCTCGACCTGGCCGCCGGCACCGGCACGTCGAGCGAGCCGTTCGCCTCCGCCGGCGCGACGGTCATCCCGGTCGATCTCTCCCTGGGCATGCTCCGGGTGGGCAAGCAGCGCCGGCCCGCTCTCAGCTTTGTCGCGGCCGACGCTCTCCGGCTGCCGTACGCCGACGGCTGCTTCGACGCCGTGACGATCTCATTCGGGCTGCGCAACGTCGAAGATCCCGCCGCAGCCCTGCGGGAGATGAGACGGGTCACCCGGCCCGGCGGGACGCTCGTCGTCTGCGAGTTCTCCACGCCCACCTGGCCGCTGTTCCGCGAGGTCTATGCCAACTACCTCGTCGCTGCGATTCCGCGGATCGCGCGGGTGGTGTCGTCCAACCCGGCAGCCTATGTGTACCTGGCCGAGTCCATCCAGGCCTGGCCTGACCAGCCGGCTCTCGCCGACGTCATTGCCGCGGCGGGCTGGAGAGACGTCGAGTGGCGCAACCTGACCGGCGGCATCGTCGCCCTGCACCGCGCCAGAGCGGGCTCTCCGTGACGCACATCCTGCTGGACGCCTACGCAGCCAGTAGCTGTCCCGTCAAGACCCACAACGCCTTCGACCCGACCGTGTCCATTCCGCCGGTGGAGGCGGGTGGACGGCTGACCGAGCTGTTCGACGGGGCCCAGCAGTTCGAGGCCGTCGTGCTCGAGCAGCTGATCACCTGCTGTCGCGGCCGGGTGGTCGACCTCCGGCTGCTGGCCGCAGAGCCGGCAGCCGAGCAGACCCTCGCCTGCGTCGCCGCCATGGCGTCGGGCGCCGACGTGATCATTGCCGGCCTGCTGCCGGTGGACGGGCCCGGACACCGCATAGGCCGGCCGGACCTGCTGGTACGCGGCGCCGACTCCCCCGACGGCAGTCCGGCCTACCATCCGGCTGCCGTGAAGTGGCACAAGATCATCGAAAGGGCACTGCCGTTCGACCCTGACGACCCACCCGGCACACTCTGCTACTCCACACTGACCGATCCCGCACCCGCGGCGGCTGCCCCGCTGCCGGGCCACACCTTGCGCCTCGGCAGCCGGGCAGCGGACTTCGTCCAGCTCGCCCACTTCCACCGGATGTTGCAAACCTGCGGATTCGCCGCGACGCCGGCCCGCGCCGCGGTGATCGGCAACGACGCCCTGCTGCCCACCCCGGTGCTGGCCTGGGCCGATCTGGAGCAGCCCTCCGTGCGGACGTTCTCCCGCAGCCACCCGGACGGCTGGCGGTTGCGCAGCCTGCTGGAGCGCTATGACTTCGAGCAGACGTTCCGGGTCTCCATCGCCGAGGTGGCAGCGCGGCAGACCGGTGACCCGGATCACGATCCGCCGCCGTTGGTCCGCCCGATCGTGAATCGCGAGTGCGGTCGCTGCCATTGGTGGGAGCATTGCCGTCCGCAGCTCGACCCGGAGGACGTCAGTCTGCGGATCGACAAGGGCGCGCTCGACTCCCGTGAGATCGTCACCCTGCGACGGCATGGCATTCTCACCGTCGCCGACCTCGCGGAGGCGGATCTGGACGGTCTGCTCACCTGGTACCTGCCCGAAGTGACCCACCGCAGCGGTGCCGAGATGCGGATCAGGATCGCCGCGAGACGGGCCCGGATGCTGTTGGATGGCCGGCTGTTCGACCGGGAGAGCACCGGACCGATCGAGGTGCCCGGCGCCGACATCGAGATCGACTTCGATATCGAGAGTGCCGCGAACGGCCGGGTCTACCTGTGGGGATTTCTCGTCCGGTCGGCCGGCGGACCTGGCGTCTATCACGAGTTCAGCCGCTTCACCGACCTGGACGACGCCGGCGAGCTGGAACTCGCCCGGGAGGCGTTCGACTGGCTGCGCAGCGTCGTCGAGTCCGGCGCCCGGGTGGTTGTCTTCCACTACAGCGGCTACGAGGTGGCGACGATCCGGGCGCTGGCCGACCGCACCGGGGACCCGCTGCTGGACTGGGCGGCCGGGTACGCCGAGGAGCAGTTCATCGACCTGCTGGAGATCGTCAAGAACCACTACTTCGGGGTGTCGGGGCTGGGGCTGAAGCTGATGGCCCGGCATGCCGGCTTCTCGTGGCGGGACGAGGAACCCGGCGGGCTCAACTCACAGGTCTGGTTCGCCGAGGCGGTGCACGCCGAGACCTCCCAGGCCCGCGCCGCGGCCCGGCAACGGGTGCTGGACTACAACGAGGACGACGTGCTCGCCACTGCGCACCTCAGAGCGTGGCTGCGAGCCCAGTGATGGCGGCGTCCAGGGTGCGCCGCTGGCTCCGGTCGATCACCGCCTCGACCAGTTCGAGTCCTCGGAGCGGATCAGCCAGCACCGCCGCCAGCTCGGCCGGCTCCCTCACCCGTGTGTAACCGCAGCCAACAGCGGCGGCAAGTGCGGCGAAGTCGGCGTGGTGCGGGGTGCCGAACAGCCGCTCGTAGGCGGTGGAGTAGGCGGGCCGGCCCGGCTCAAGCGTGGCGAAGATGCTGCCACCGGTGTCATTGGCCACCACCAGGCGCAAGTCAGGACGCGGTTCACCGTCGGGATGCAGCAGACCGGTCAGGTCGTGCAACGTGGTCAGGTCTCCGAGCAGTGCGTGTGTCGGCCGTTCGGCGGCCAAGGCGATCCCGGCTGCGGTGGACACGTTGCCGTCGATACCGGCCAGGCCGCGGTTGGCGTAGACGGTTGGCGGGGCCACCGTGATCGGTGCGAGGTCCAGGTCACGGACCGGGCTGGATGAGCCGACGAAGATCAGGTCCTCTTGGCCCAGCGTGGTCCACAGGCCGGCCGCAAGTGCCGGGCCGCTGAAGTAGCCGACCTCGGCGAGTAGCACGTCCAAGCCCTGGCGCAACTCACCATCCGCCTGCTGCCAGCGGGCCAGCCAGCCGGTTCCGTCCGGTTCGGCGAAGTTGACTGCGTCGGCGACCGCGCTGGCCGTCCGGCCGGGATCGACCCAGTCCGCGTACGCCGACACCACGACGAGCTCCACGTCGTCACGGCCCAGCAGCCGGGTGATGGGTCGGGACAGGGTGGGGTGCCCGTAGACGACCACCCGCTCCACGTCCTCCGCCAGACTGGACCCGGCGAGCAGCCGCGCCGTGCCGAGTGCGGCCGGCCCCGACCGGGCGTTGCTGGACGGCTCGGCCAACAGCGGCACCCGGGCGTGCTCCGCCAGCCGTGCCAGCGCCCGTCCCGCGGCCGGCGGCGCGTCCCCTGCCACGATCACCGTCTGCGGACCCGGCGCCAGCTCGAACGGCTCGGCTGCCACTGTTCGTGCCAGTGTCATGTCCGGCACTGCCGGTGGCCGGTCGAACCCCGTCGGCACCAGCGGGTCGCTCAGCTCGACGTTGAGCTGTACCGGGCCGGGTTGCCGGGTCCTGCTGCCGGTGGCGGCGGCGAGCAGCCGACCAACCTCGAACCGCCAGGTCGCCGGGTCGGCGGTCTGGTCGGACAGGGCGGCGTACCCACGGACGTGCCGGCCGAAAAGCTGATCCTGGTCGGTGGTCTGATTGGCGCCGGTGTTGACCAGGGCCCGCGGCCGGCTGGCGGTGACCAGAACCAGCGGCTGGTGGCTGTGCGATGCCTCCAGCGTGGCCGGGAAGAGGTTCGCCGGTGCCGTTCCCGACGTGGTCAGCACCGCCACCGGAGCTCCAGAGCCCTTCGCGAGGCCGAGCGCGAGAAAGCCTGCCGTCCGCTCGTCGAGCCGCACGTGCAGCCGCAGCAAGCCGATCCGATCAGCCTCGAATGCCTCGTACGCCAGGGGTGCGCTGCGCGAACCGGGCGCGAGCACCAGATCGGTGACGCCGCAGCGGATCAGCTCGGCAATGATGGTCCGGGCGCACAGGGTGGCGTGGCCGGTTTGGTCAGCCACCGGCAAGCTCTCGGGTGCGCACGAGGCGAGCCTGCCAGAACTTCTCAACCGCCGGGGCGGCCCGGTGCCTCTCGAGTGCCGTGGAATCGACCTCGACCTGACACAGCCGGATCACCCCGTCGGTCGCGACCAACGACGGGCTGACCAGGTCAGCCGCCAGCAGCGAGGCGGTGTTCAACCCGCAGGCGAACGGCAGCTCGGGCAACGCCGCGGCCAGCGCCAGCCCGGCCCGTAGCCCGATCGAGGTCTCCAAGGCGCTGGACACCACCACGGGCATGCCGATCCGGTCGGCCAACTCGAGGCTCGCGCGTACGCCGCCCAGCGGCTGCACCTTGAGCACGGCGATGTCCGCTGCCCGGAGCTGAGCCACCCTCAAGGGATCCTCGGCTCGCCGGATCGACTCGTCGGCGGCGATCAGCACGTCCAACCCGGCCCGCGCCAGCCGGCGCCGCAGGCTCGCGAGCTCCTTGACTGTGCGGCACGGCTGCTCGACGTACTCGAGACCGAACCGGCTCAGCTGCGAGATCGCGCCCTCCGCCTGGTCTTCGGACCAGGCGCCGTTGGCATCCACCCGGATCCGGCCGTCGGTGCCCAGCGCGTCGCGGACCGCCTCGACTCGCGCCAGGTCGTCGGCCAGCGAGCCGCCCGCTGCGGCGACCTTGACCTTGGCCGTCCGGCAACCGGCCGCCCGCGCCCTGGCGAACGCCGCTTCCGGCGCCACCGCCGGGATGGTGCTGTTGACCTCGATCTCGGTCCGCAGCGGGCCTGGCCAGCCCTGCTCCGCGGCCTCCTCCGCCGCCCGTAGCCAGGGCACCAGCTCGGGCCCTGAATAGTCCAGGAACGGGCTCCACTCCGCCCAGCCCGCCGGCCCCTGCCAGACCATCCCCTGCCGCTCGGTCAGCCCACGGAACCGCGTCGGCACCTCGATGGCATAGGTCGGCATCCCGATTAGCCTAGGCCGGGTGTCGACGCGCCCGGCGGCGGACGGCCGCCCTCAGTCACGATCGTCGGCGGATGGCCGCCTTCGATCGAAGTTGCGCACAGTCGGACCCTCGGAGCTCGCGGACACGCTGACGGCGGCACTGGAGGGCGGCCCGGTGGTCGCCCCGCTCCCCCAAGACCCGGTCGAGCGCCGCCGCGCCCTGTCGCTGATCCGCCCCGCCCGGCCGGTCGCCGAGCCCGACGCCGCCGTGGTGATCACGACCTCGGGATCGATGGGCCGGCCGAAGGCGGCCGTGCTGTCCAGAGCTGCGATCCGGGCCTCGGTGGCGGCAACGCACGAGCGGCTCGGTGGACCGGGCGACTGGGTGCTGGCCCTGCCAGGTCACTACATCGCGGGGTTGATGGTGCTGGCCCGGACCGTCGTGGCGGGTACCCGGGCCTGGCCCGTTGGTACCGACCTCCGGGACCTGGCGACTGCCGTCGCGGAACTGTCCGGCCGCCGATATGTCTCCCTCGTTCCGACGCAACTGGCCCGGGCCCGTCGAGATCCTGAGGTGTGGGCTGCGCTCGCGACGTTTCACGCGGTGCTCATCGGCGGTGGCCGGGCCGACGCTGGTCTGCTGGCCGACGCCCGCGCCTCGGGCATTCGGGTGGTCTGCACCTATGGGATGAGCGAGACCTGCGGCGGGTGCGTCTACGACGGGCGTCCGCTGGACGGCGTGGAGGTCGTGCTGGCCGATGACGGGCAGATTCTGATCGGCGGGCCGGTGCTGTTCTCCGGCTACCGGCTGCGCCCGGAACTCACCCGGATCAGCCTCGTCGAGGGCCGGCTGGCCACGGCCGATCGGGGCCGCTGGGCCGACGGGCGCCTGGAGGTGCTCGGCCGGCTGGAGGCGGTCGTGAGCAGTGGTGGCCTGAAGGTGGATCTGTCGGCCGTCGAACTGCTCGTCCAGCAGTGGGCCGGCCGGACCGGATCGGAGGCCGTGGTGGTGGGGGTGCCCGATGCCGATTGGGGGACCAGAATCGTGGCCGTTATCGACGGATCGGGCGACCTGGCCGAGCTGCAGCAGCTGATCCGCCGTTCGTTGCCCGGGTACGCCGCGCCACGCTCCTTGGTCCAGCTCGAGCAGCTGCCTCGGCTGGCCAGCGGCAAGCCGGACCGCCTCGCGATCACAGCCCTAGTCGGCAGCGGCGGCGAGCCTGTGGCGACGCCATGACGGAGCTCGCGGGCCGGCCAACGGCCGGACAGTGGCTGGCCGGCGCACGGCCGCGAACCCTACCGGCCGCCGTCTCACCGGTTCTCGCCGGATCGGGTCTGGCCTTCTTC
>JBKPNA010000374.1:0-5575 GCA_046765695.1 Actinomycetota bacterium
CCCGTCCGCGTGCAGCCAGCTCACCGTACGATCCAGCAGGGTGGCCATGGCGATCTCATCGTCCATCCAGCGCCGACCCGGGTAGGGGTTGCGATACAGCAGCTCCGAGCCGATGGAGATGTGCTCCGTGTCGTAGCCGATCAGATCAAGGTCGTACCCGGTCTGCCGGCGCACCAGAGGTGTACAGACGAGCGTGCGCGGGCCGGTCATCCGGACCACCTCGTCGTTGTGCAACTCGCCGGCCGATCCGCGTACGGTGAGCCGCCGGAACCGGAGCTGGTTACGCGTCTGCTGCTCGGTGAAGTCGTACAACCCCGAACGCCCGTCCCCGAAGTCCAGGGTGGCGATGGTGGTGGTGGTCGGGTGTGCCTCGTCGTCGTCCGTCCAGCCGGTGCGGTCCAACGGGCTGAGCAGCGGCGCGGTGAACCGGCTGGCGCGGACCGTAACCGGCCCGCGGCCGGCGGCGAGCAGGCCACGGATCAGTGCAACCGCGTGGTACTGCTGGGTGGAGGAGACCTGCACCTGGGTCGGCGTGCCGATGAGTCTGGCCGCGACCAAGGCCGCCCGGGCGGCGTGCGTCGGCATCATCGGGTACTGCTCGGCTACTTGGACCAGTCCGGAGTCGCCGACCGCCGACCAGAGCTCGCGCAGCCCGGACAGGTCGGGCGCGGGCGGCGTCTCGGCCAGCACCGGCAGCCCCCGATTCACAGCATCCTTGATGAACGCGGGTGTCACGGATCGCGGCGTAGCAGTCAGCACGAAGTCGATCTGAACCTCTCGCAGACAGGCGTCGAGCGAGGTGAAGGTTGGCATCTCCAACTCTCGCGGCGTCCGCACCACCACTGCTCCGCAGCGGACAGTGTCCAGCCCGCCGGCCACCTCGAGGAGCATCCGCGCCCGAAAGCCGCTCCCGATCAGCGCGAACGTGGTCATGACGGAACGGTAGCGCCGCCCACCGTTGCGAGGTTCACCGGTCGCGAGAGGCGTCAGCGATCGGTGGGTGGCGATCCCTCAGTGGGGAGGGGTAGCTGCCGGACGCGCAGCGGATGCTCGAGCGCGCGGGCCTGGGCGACCCCCGGCTGCTGACGTCAGCGCCACCACCACAACCAACATGATCGGCAGGGCCAGGCTCCAGGCGAGGCCGGCATAGGTGAGCCAGGCCAGCATGGGCCCGGCAATGGCTCCCCCAACGGCCCCGGCAAGGTTCATCGCCAGGTCGCTGCGTCCTTGCAGGCTCACCCTGCGGTCGGCGGGCGCCGCGTCGTTGAGCAACGCTGAGCCGGCCACGGTGGAGGCGCTCCAGCCGAGCCCCAGCAGAACGAGCCCGAGCATGACCGTCGTGGTCTGCTGCGACCCGAGCGCGGTGATCACCGCCGAGGCCAACAGCAGCAGCTGACCACCCACGATGGTCGGCACGCGGCCGAGGTGATCGGCGAGCACTCCGAACACCGGAGAGAGGGCGAACATGCCGGCCACATGCAGGCTGAGTGTGAAGCCGACGACCGATAGGGTCGCTCCGCCGTGTACCAGATGCACCGGTGTCATGGACATCAGCGCAACCATGGTGGCGTGGCTGAGCGCGACGGTGATGATTGCGACCCGCACCAGCCTCGGTTGGCCGGAACCATCGCTGACCGGTACGGCCTTCGTCGCAGTCTCCAGCGGCAGCCGCCGGCTCTCCAGCAGCGGGTCCGGACGCATCCAGACGTGATAGATGACCCCCGCCAAGAGTGCAGCCACCAGGGGAAACAAGAAGACCCCGGCGAGGGGCGGCAGTCCAAGAGCGCCGCCCAGCAGGTTGCCCGGTTGGGCCAGGTTGGGTCCCGTGACGGCTCCGATCGTGGTCGACCACACCACCAGGGAGAGATCGCGTCCGCGGCTGTCGGCCGAGGCCAGGTCAGTGGCGGCGAACCGCGACTGCAGGGCGGAGGCGGTCGCCGCTCCCATCAACCCAAGCCCGGCGAACAGCAGCAGCGCGCTGCCGAGCGACAACGCGAAGACCGAGACGAGAGCACCCGCCGCGGCGACCAGAGCGGCGGTGCTCAAGGACACCCGGCGGCCCCTCCGATCGGCCAGCTGTGCCAGCGGGACGGCCAGCAACGCGGCGCCCAGGGTCATCACAGTGGCCGCAAGCCCGGACCACGCAGCACCGGCCAGGTCGTTGACGGCCAGGGCTCCGACTGAGAGCGCGGCACCGATGCCCAGACCGCCGAGGATCTGTCCGACGGTGAGCACGATCAGCGTGCGCTGTTGGAGCCGAACGCGCGCTTCCAGTTGTCCGGTCAAGCGCATCACATCCTCGGTGTTCTGCCGAACGGCTCCTGCATTGAGGAAAGTCTGCACCGCTTCGCCGCGTCTTCACCGGGTAAGTTCCAACCGGCGGGGAGAATCGGGGCGTGCTGACGCGACGTACCGTCCTCGTAGGCACGGCGGGCGTCGCTCTGAGCTGGTTGGCCGGTTGCCAAGGCGGCCCGACAACACCCAGCCCCAGCTCCAGCCCGTCGCCCGCTTCGGCGGAGCCGAGCACACCGGCACGTACCAGTGCCAGCCCGGAACCGAGGCCGCCACCAACGGCCAGTCCCACGCCCACAGGCCGGCCCAGGCCTCGCGTCGCCGACACGATCGCCGGCAACCTGAACGTGCCGTGGGGGATCGCATTCCTGGCTTCCGGGGACGCCCTGGTCAGCGAGCGGGACACGGCGCGAATCCGCAAGGTCACTCGGCGGGGCAAGGTAACCACTCTGGGCGAGGTCAGCGGGGTGGGTGGTCCGCCGGGAGACGCTGAGGGCGGGCTACTCGGGATCGCGCTGGCGCCAGGCGACGAGGAGACGCTGTTCGCCTTCATGTCGACCCCGGACGAGGACCGCATTGTGCGACTGAGTCTGGCCGGCGGCAAGGTCGGCAAGCCGGCGCCAGTGCTGACCGGCATTCGGAACGGAGTTCGCCATCATGGCGGGCGCCTGCTGTTCCATCCCGATGGGACGCTCTACGTCTCGACCGGCGACGCCGCCGAGTCGGACCTTGCCCAAGACCGCAACTCACTCAACGGAAAGGTTCTCCGGATCCGGCCGGACGGCAGGGCCGCACCTGGCAACCCGTACGGCAACCGCACCTGGAGCTACGGCCATCGCAACATCGAGGGTCTGGCTCTGGATGCGCAGCGCAGGCTGTGGGCTACGGAGTTCGGGGAACAGGAAACCGACGAGCTCAATCTGATCATCAAGGGAAAGAACTACGGCTGGCCCGCGGTCGAGGGAAGATCCGACAACCCGCGGTTCGTGTCGCCGAAAGCGACCTGGTCACCGACCGATACCTGCTCGCCGGCGGGACTGGCCATCACCCGGAGCACGGCATTCGTGGGAGCGCTGCGTGGCGAGTGCCTGTTCGCGGTCGCGCTGCGAGGAGAGGACGCCGGCGACCCCCGGGCGTACTTCTCCGGGGACTTCGGACGGATTCGCAACGTGGTGGTCGCGCCGGATGGCGCGTTGTGGATGACCACCAGTAATACCGACGGCCGTGGCGACCCCGGACGCGACGACGACAGGATCATCCGCGTCACACTCTGACGTGGCTCAGCTCTTCGTATCTCCGCACAAAGCCACAAACGGGGGGCGAATGGGGCATTTCTGGCTCCGTATCTCCGCACAAGGCCACATTGTGAGAAGCGATTGGGTCGGTTTCGGCTTCATGTGTGTGCACAAAGCCGCAGATGGGCAGCCGGGGAGTCACTCGGTTGGGGGCAGCATCGTGAAGGACTCGATGCGGTACTCGGTGGCGGGTGTCACGCTGGCTGCCCGGCAGGTAAGCTGCGCGGCCGGTCGACGCAGCGCCACAACATCTACCCGGACTCGTCCGAGGTCAGCCACGCGCATGTCGACCGTAGTCTCTGAGCCGTGATCATGGTGCGGGCCAACCTGCGTCACCGAGTCGACGGTGAACGCGTTGCTGGGCAGCGGACCGAGACGCTCGTACGCCGCGACGACCGCGGCTTGCACGGGCGGTGGAAAGCGGGCAACTCCTCGTAGCGGCGCAGCCTCCACGGCGCCTGCCAGGTGTTGCCGCATCGTGTGCACCGCGGACTGCACATCCAGGTTGCCGTAGTAGTAACCATCCGGCAGCACCACCACGTTGGGGGCAAATCGGTCGCCGCCCACGTGACTGCACTCCCAGACCTGGCCGGGCCATTCCACGGCCAGCGCCGAGGCCACCGGACGACCCCGGATGGCGCAGCAGGCGTCATGGACGCCATGAGCACAGACCAGCATGATCGGCTCGGTGACGCCGCCAGCCTGGGCTGGATCGGCGACCAACGCTTCGGCGGCCGCAGTCAGGTCGCGATCCTCAGTCCATGGTCCGGCGACCCAGCCGAGATCGGGACCGGCCACGATCCAGCGCCGGGCGGCCAGTCGATTGATGCGACCCGGCCGTCGGACCAGCAGGATGCGGGCCGTCGCTCGGCCGGCGGCTGCCTGCAGGACCGCCAGGACGGCCGGATCGATGCCCGCACCGGCGACCGCGTCGACCGGCCAGGGTCCGGGATGTTCCAGGAGTAGCCAACGGTTGGCCTGCGGCGCCGATCCAGCGAGCGGATCTGTACGCAGCCGGGCCGCGTCGGCGCACCGAAATGTGGGCCCTGGCTCGGTCACCCCACCACAGCCATGCCGGCCAACACCAGCCGACGGGCCAGATCAAGGCCGAGGTCGCCCGCGGTGGTCTCACCCTGAGCCAGCAGCGCCTTCATCGGGGCGACATCCGCCTCCGTCAGTGTGAAGTCGCCTGCCCGGCTGCGCACCATGCTTGCGGTCGCCGTCTGGTCGAGTGTGGCGGCCAGATGATCACGGAGCCGTAGCACCGTCTCGGCCGTGATGGCAGCCGCGCTGCGGAGCTGCCGGAGGGGACCGACGGGCGCCGCGCGTTGGGTGTCGCGAGCCTTGCTCAGTAGCGCCCGCGATACCCGATCGACGTCGGCCCGTTGGAGCTCGGCGACCAGGGCCGTACGCACCGCTTCCAGGTCCGCGCTGAAGGTCGCCTTGTCGTCGAACCGAACCCCCAGCCCGAGCGCATGCCGGGTCGCCGGGTCGGCTGCCACCGTTCGCAGAGCTTCGGATGTCAGCTGCTCAGCCAGGGCGTAACGAGTCCAGGGGTGGATGCCGACCGTCAAATGGGTGCTCACCCCACCGAGTGCAACGGCAGCGTGCAAGTAGCCGCGCGGCAGGTACAGGCAGTCGCCCGGCCGCAGCACCGCCTCGAGCAACGGCGGCTCCGCCGCGCGCCGCTGAACGGCGCGTCGCCGGTCGGTCCAGGGCTGGTCACGCAGCGGGGAGTCCAGCACCGGGCGGCGGATCTGCCACCGTTTCTCACCGTTGATCTGCAGCACGAAGACGTCGTGCACGTCGTAGTGGTCACTGAACCCCTGGTTCTGGGGTGGGGTGACATACGCGTTGACCTGGACAGGGTGTCCGAGCTCGGCGGCCAACCGCTGGCTGAACTCCACGATCGGCGGCCACACCCGGTGTAGCCCCTGCAGTACGAGCGTGGCGCCATCGGCGAAGAGACGCACCAGTTTGTCGTCACT
>JBKPNA010000375.1:0-2764 GCA_046765695.1 Actinomycetota bacterium
GAGCAACGATTCGTTCGCCCAGCCGGTTGCCGAACCCGCTGCGACGATCTTGTCAGTCCCCGGCGACCGCCGCTGCCGCGACGCGCAGATCGGCGACCAGACCGGCAAATGCCTGGTCCCGTTCCGCGGGGTCGCCGCGAAGCACCGAGGAGGGATGGACGGTCGCAAGCACCTGGCGTACGCCCACCGGAGTGTCCTGCTGCAGCAGCTGACCGCGCTGCTGGGTGACTTTGAACGCCGAGCCCAGCAGCGCCTTCGCCGCCGTCGCGCCGAGGCAGACGATCAACTCGGGGTCGACCACCGTGATCTCCGCCGTCAGCCACGGACGGCACGCCTTGATGTGGCTCATCTGCGGCGTCTGGTGGATGCGGCGCTTACCTCGCTCGGTGAACCGGAAGTGCTTGACGGCGTTGGTCACGTACACATCGGCCACCTCAACCCCGGCCTCCCCCAGCGCCCGCTGCAGCAGCTTGCCCGCCGGACCGACGAACGGGATGCCCTCGCGGTCCTCCACGTCACCCGGCTGCTCGCCGACCAGGACCAGTCGGGCTCTCGGGTTCCCGGCCGAGAAGACCACCTGGGTCGCCGGTTCCCAGAGCTCGCAGCCGCGGCACTGGACGGCCGCCGTACGCAGCTCGGCGACGTCGGCACCGTCCGGCACCCAGGGCTCAGCGCTCACCTCGTGCCTACTGTGTGCGGTGGCCGTCTCCGGCCGAGCCCGCCCACTGACCGGGCGCCTGGCCGTGCTGCCTGCCCTCCAGCTTGATCACGTGCATCACGGCGTTGATCAACGCCAGGTGGGTGAATGCCTGGGGGAAGTTGCCGAGGTGGTGTCCGCTGTGCGGGTCGATCTCCTCACCGTAGAGGTCGAGCGTTCCGGAGAAGGAGAGCAGCTTGGCACACAGCATCCGGGCCCGGTCGTACTCACCGATCTCGCACAAGGCCGAGACCAGCCAGAACGAGCAGATGGTGAAGGTGCCCTCCTCCCCCGCAAACCCGTCGTCGGTCTCCTGCACCTTGTAGCGCAGCACCAGGCCGTCCACCGTGAGCTCGTCGGCAATGGCCAGCACAGTGTTCCGGATGACCTCATTGTCGGCCGGCAGGAAGCGCACCAACGGGGCAAGTAGCAGCGACGCGTCCAACGCCTTGGTGCCGTAGTACTGGGTCAGCACGCCACGCTCGTCGACCCCGTTGGCGAGGATGTCGTCCTTGATCTCCTGGGCCGCCAGCTCCCACTCGTTGGCCTTGCCGAGCTCGCCGCTGATCCGAGCGATCTTGGCCCCCCGGTCGACCGCGACCCAGCACATCAGCTTGGACGAGGTGAAGTGCTGCAGCTGTCCGCGTACCTCCCAGATGCCGGCATCGGGTTCCCGCCAGTACTTCAGCGCCTCGTTGACCTGCTTGTCCAGGATCGGCCAGATCCTCCCGTCGACATGGTCGGCTGCCTTGAAGTGCAGGTAGACGGAGTCGAGCAGCGCACCCCAGACGTCGTGCTGGTTCTGGCTGTACGCGGCGTTTCCGATCCGCACCGGGCGCGAGCCCGCGTAACCGGGCAGGTGGTCCAGCTCGTGCTCCTCCAGCTCCCGCTCGCCGCCGATGCCGTACATGATCTGCAGATGGTCGTCCCGGGTGGCGATGTCGGCGATGAAGGAGAAGAAGTCCACCGCCTCCCAGTCGAACCCCAGCGAGTAGAGACCCCACAGGGCGAACGTCGCGTCCCGGATCCAGGTAAAGCGGTAGTCGTAGTTGCGCTCACCACCCGGCGTCTCGGGCAACGAGGTGGATCCGGCTGCGGCGATCGCGCCGGTCGGTGAGTAGGTAAGTCCTTTCAAGGTCAGTGCGCTGCGCTGCAGGTAGCCGCGCCATGGGTGATCGGGGAACCTTCCCCGAGCCAGCCAGTGCTGCCAGTGGTGGGCGGTCCACACCTGCTTCCGGTACGCCTCAGCAAAGGTGGTGGGGGGAACTCCACCACCCCAGGAGAGGGCGATGAAACGGGTGTCGCCCTGTCTGAGCAGCGTACGTGCGCTGGCCCTGCCGCCCTCGAACCCGATCCGAAGGTCGCTGGTCAAGGTGAGCTTGAGATCGGTGCCCTCGGCGGTGGCAATTCCCTGGTAGTAGTCCTCACCGGTGTAGGCCCATCGCGCCCGGGAGCGCCCGTAGTCGAAGACGGGCTCGCAGTCCACGATCGTCTGCACCTCTCCGGATGCGCAGCGGATGGTGCGCAGCAGGATGTGCTCGGCCTCGTAGTCGTTCGGTGTCCGTTGATAGGTCTTGGACCGGTCATGCTCGTGGTGCCAGGGCCCGATCAGCAGCGCGTCGCGGACGATGATCCAGCCGGTGGGAGTGCCCCAGCTGGTCTCCAAGATCACAGTTCCCGGCAGGTAGCGGACGTCGGCTGGCACGGTGACATCGTCCGGGGCGATCCGGAAGGATCCGGCGTGCCGGCCGAGCATGCTGCCGAACACGCTCGGCGAGTCGAATCTGGGCACACACATCCACTCCACGTCTCCCGCGGGCGACACCAGCGCGGAAACCTCCCCGTCGCTGAGGAACCCGTACTCACCGATCGGGGTGGACCGGATCTGAGTGACCGAAGACTGGACGTGAACCTGTTCTTTTGTGCTCTTCTTCGTCGCCATAACCGAAGCATTGTCGTATTGATCGGTACTGGCAAGGAATCGATCCGATTGTTGCCAACCCGAGGAAGGGCTGCGAAAACGCCGGTTGACGTCGCACCGTGTCGCAGGCGCTGCACCCCTTAGCC
>JBKPNA010000376.1:0-3868 GCA_046765695.1 Actinomycetota bacterium
CTGTAGGGGCTCGGGTCGGCGGGCGTCGATGGTCAGAGTCCAGCCCTGTTTGGCGAACTCGACGGCCAGGGCACGGCCCAGGCCTGCGGAGGCACCCGTGATCACTGCGTGCGGCATGCCCCCAAGTATTCAACTTAAAGTGAACTTTAGATCAAGACACTCTTCGGCCGGAATCGGGCGATGATCACTCCCGTGGTCGTGGTGGTGCTGTCCAGCAGCTGGAGCTCGGCGTCGGCGCCGTCGGGGAAGAGCCTGGTGCCGGACCCGAGCAGCAGCGGGTAGATCGAGAGCAGGTACTCGTCGATCAGGTTGTGGGCGCGCAGCGTCTGGACCAGCACGCCGCTGCCGAGCACGGTGAGGTCCGGACCGGGGCTGTCCTTCAGCGTGGCCAGGGCGGTGGGCACATCACCTTCCAGCAGGGTGGCGTTCCATTCCAGCGGCGGGGTGAGCGTCGTCGATGCGACGTACTTCGGCATGGCGTTGATCCGCTCAGTGAACGGGTTGTCAGCCGGCATGTGCGGCCAGGTGGCCGCCATGTTCTGGTATGTCGTCCGGCCCAGCAGCAGGCAGCCCTCACGGTCCGCTCCGGAAGTCATGTAGTCGATCATGACCTGGTCGGTGTACGGCGCGCCCCAGCCGCCTCGGCTGAAGCCGCCGCGGGTGTCCTCGTCCGGCATCGCCGGGGCCTGCATCACCCCGTCGAGGGAGATGTTCTCGGTCACAGAGATCGTGCGCATCCTCGCTCCTGTTCGGTGCCTCCAAATCTAGGGGTCGCCGGGTCGCGCCGATCGGGCCGGTGACCGCCATACTGGCTGCCATGACGACCGCGTCGCGGTTCTTGCGTTGGCGGTCCTGGGGTGCGGCCGAGCGGCGGGCGCTGCTGTTGCACGGATCGACCTCATCGTCGGCGACCTGGTGGCAGGTCGGGCCCGCGCTGGCCGACGCGGGTTGGCGGGTGAAGGCTCCGGACCTCCCGGCCCATGGCGCCAGTCCACGCGCCGACCGTGCGCTGACGCCGGAGGTTGCGGCCGCCGCGGTGGCGGCCGAGCTCGCCGCCCGCCCACTCGACCTCGTGATCGGCCACTCCTTCGGGGCCGCTGTCGCGCTTGCCCTGGCGGCTCGCGGCCTGACCATCCGTTATCTCGTGCTTGACGAGCTGCCCGGCCCGACCAGTTGTGACTGGGCTCTCGAGGCCGAGTCGGTGCTCGCCAACGTGGCGAGTGCGCGGCGCGACCCAGCCGGGGCACTGGCACGGATGCGGGCGGCTCAGCCGCGCTGGTCGGACCGCGACTGCGAGCAGGCCGTACGCGACCTGGCCAGCAGCGGCGCCGATGAGATTGCGGCGGGGCTGCGGCTCGGTGCAGAGTGGGCGGCTCTCGGTGCGGCTCAGCTGATGGGTCCGACGCTGGTGGTCGTGGCGCCCGATCCCGGCGACGGGAGCAAGTCGGCCGACACCAGCGCCTTGCGCGGCGACGATCGGGCAGCTGCCCGTCAGCTCGCCGACGTGTTCGTCGAACTCGAGGGCGGTCACTGTCTGCACCGCGACCAGCCGCAGCTCTGGTTGCAGACGATCAGGGACTTCGCCGGCTGACGGCCGGTGCCTCGGACACGTTTGCCGCATCAACGCGGCCAACGAGTGCTCCGACGGCGTGATCGACACTCGTTTGACGCATTGACGCGCGAAACGCGGTCGGAGGTGCGGGTGGCTGCGGCCGGGTAGCTGTCAGATGGAGCGACGACCCGGGGGCTGCTTCGCCCGTCCGGGGTCGGTGCGAGGGCCGGGGTCGGTACGAGGGCCTGGGTCGGTGTCTTCGGGGTCACGCAGGTAGGTGAAGTCGCCGAAGTCGTCGTCGTCATGGCGGCGCGACCGATGACGGCGGCCGGTATCGGATGCGTGGCTTCCGGTGCGCCCCGAAGTCGCAGGTGACCTGGGGTCGCTTTTGGCCGGCGGGCTGTCATCGGGCGAGAAGTTCCGCCAGCGTGTCGCCGGCAGCACGCTGGTCTCCGTGTCGGCAGTCGCCGCGGACGCCTTCGGATCGACGGCGGCCGGCGCGCTGGTCTCCTCGCCGATCTCCGAGTCCAGCTGATCGGCGGCGGCCGGTTCGGTGACCACGGCCTCCGCCTCGGCCGGTCGCGGCCGGGGCTGGCGGCGCACCGGCGCCACCGCACTCCGGCTGGCCCTGACCACTGCGGCCCCAACAGCGGTGGTCAGCGGAACGGCCAGCACGAGGCCGATCGAACCGATCAGGGTTCGGACGATCTCGGCCGCGAACTGCTCGGACTGCACGACCTGGAGCAGCGGCCGGTCGTAGATGGAGATCAACAGCAGCACCGACAAGGCCGCGCCAGCCGTAGCGAAGGCGATGGTGTAGACGGTGGAGGCGATGTGGTCCCGGCCGATCCGCATGGCCTTCGCGAACAGGTGCCGCTGACCCCTGCCCTCGTCGGCCAGCTCCCACACCGCGGACGCCTGGGTGATCGTCACATCGTTGAGCACGCCCAACCCGGCCACGATGATGCCGCAGAGCACCACCGAGGTCAGCCGCAAGTTGGGCGCGGCGGCGCTGAGCACGAAGTCCTCTTCCGAGGCAACCCCGGTCAGATGGGCCCAGCGCGTGGCGGCGTACCCCAGCCCCGCGATCAGGATCAACCCGAAGAGGGTGCCGACGAGTGCCGTACTGGTACGCGCGCTGAACCCGTGCGTGGCGTACAGCACCACGAACATGATCGCCGAGGAGCCGATCAGCCCGACCATGGTCGGATTCGAGCCGGCCACCAGCGCCGGGAACATGAACTTGACCAGGATGAATCCCGCGAAGGCGAGACCCATCAGCGCGGCGAACCCCCGCCAGCGGGCGACCACGATCACGACCACGGCGAACAGCGCCGCGAAGAAGACCAGCGGCACCTGTCGCTCGAAGTCGGCGAACTGGTACTGCGCCGGCTGGCCATCCATCGGCGGCACCCGAGTGAGCTTGATCACCTGCCCGACCTTGACGCCGGAGGAGTTCACCGCCTCGGTCAGCGGCACCGAGACCGCAAGACCTTTGTCGTCGCCCTCCAGCAGCTGCGCGACCGCCTCGGCACACCGCAGGTCGCTGACGCCTGGTGTCGAGCCGGGCAGCCCGTCGCAGGAGATCTGCTTCAGCTCGGTGATGCGGGCTGACGGGAAGGTCACACCGGGGATGTTGTAGCCGCCGGCCAGGTCTGGATTGACCCGGTCGGAGATGTCGCCGGGCCAGAAGACGATCAGCCCGACCACGGTCCAGATGGCCAGCGGGATGAGCACGACCACGAGGATGCGCAGCGCCCGTCGGTGACGACGGAGCTCGTCGGGATCGACCATCGGCGGGGAGCCCACGGCGCTGTCCGTCGATCCGGGAGGGAAATGTGAGTGAGCCACCTTCTCCGCCTAGTGTTAGTCCTCGTGAGCCAGCTTCAGGAGGCTGGGCGCCGTCGCCCCCAGCCGAGCCCCCGGAGGCCCAGCCTGGCAGCAGGCCAGAGCAAGCTCAGCGGCTCACAATCTAACTCACCTTCGGCGGCTCAGCCTTTCCGCGAAATGGTGGTCGTACGCCAGCCCGGGGGCAGCTCAGGTCGCAGCGCCCTTGGCATGATCTCCGCGATCATCGCTTTCGGCCTGCTCGGTCTTGTGGTGCGGGCAGTGCCGAGCATCCTCGCCGGGGACGTGCTCGCGCTTGCGGCGCCACCCCGGGCGGTCATGCCGACGACGTCGCCTACCCTCGTGTCCGCCGCGCCGTCGGGCTCCCCGTCGTCCCGCCCGCAGGCATCGCCGACCGCCACGGCACCGAGTACGCCCACCAGGAGGCCAGCGAAGAAGATCGTCATACCGGCCACCGGCCCTGGGACC
>JBKPNA010000377.1:0-15156 GCA_046765695.1 Actinomycetota bacterium
GGGTCGACCTGCGGGGCGCCCGGGGCGTACACCGATTGCGGGCCACCAGACAGAATCACCGCCTTGGGGTGCCGGGCCGCGATCTCGGCCGCCGTCGCGGTGTGCGGCATGATCTCGGAGTAGACCCGGGCCTCGCGTACCCGGCGAGCGCGGTGAGGAACTGGTCGGCCGCGTCGACCACCTTGAGGTCGACCCCGGTGGCGGCCACGAAATCCCGCTCGACCTGCTCGGCCTCACCCTTGCGGAGCAGCCCGTGGTCGACGAAGACGCAGGTCAGCTGGCTGCCGACGGCCTGCTGGACGAGCGCGGCGGCGACCGCGGAGTCGACGCCGCCGGACAGCCCGCAGATCAGGTGCTTGCCGCCGACCTGGGCCTGGATGGCCTGCACCGCATCCTCGACGATGTTGGCCGGGGTCCAGTCCGGGGTGCATCCGGCGATGTCGAACAGGAAGTTCTCCAGCACCTTCTGCCCGGCTTGGGTGTGCAGCACCTCCGGATGCCACTGCACCCCGGCCAGGCCGCGGCCGGCGTCCTCGAACGCGGCGATCGGCGCGCCGGCCGTCTTGGCCAGCGCGGCAAAACCCGCCGGAGCCGCGACCACCGAGTCACCGTGGCTCATCCAAACCCGGAGGGAGGACGGCAGCTCGGCCAGCAGTATCCCGGGCGCGCCGACCTGGGCCTCGGTCCGGCCGAACTCGCTCAGCCCGGTACGCGCCACGTCACCGCCCAGCGCCCGGGCCATGGCCTGGAATCCGTAGCAGATTCCCAGTGTGGGGATCCCACCGGCGAAGAGCTCCGGGTCGACCTGCGGGGCGCCCGGGGCGTACACCGACTGCGGTCCCCCGGAGAGGATGATCGCCTTGGGGCGCCGGGCAGCGATCTCGGCAGCCGTCGCGGTGTGCGGCATGATCTCGGAGTAGACCCGGGCCTCACGGACCCGGCGGGCGATCAACTGGGCGTACTGGGCGCCGAAGTCGACCACCACGACGAGGTCGTGGTCATGCTTGCTCACAGCCGCTCCTCCGAGGGACTTTGAAGCGTCGAGTCTAAGGGCCGAGGGATCCCGATGCCGGTCACGCCCGCCCGGCGCGCTTCAGCACACGGAACATCCCCGTCATCACCGAGGTGAAGGACTTGCCGTCCAGCGCGTGGCTGGGCGCGAGCGGCAGGGCGTACTGGGTCGCGACGGCTTGGACGTCGACGAAGCGGCGAATCCCGTCCATGCCCTGGCGGCGGCCCAGGCCCGAGTTCTTCATGCCGCCCATCGGAGCATCCAGGCTGCCGAACGTGGCACCGTAAGCCTCGTTGACGTTGACGGTCCCGCACCGAATCCGGCTCGCCACCCGCCGGCCGCGTTCCTCGTTCGAGGTCCAGACACTCCCGTTGAGGCCGTACGCGGAGTCGTTGGCCCGGTTCACCGCCTCCTCGTCGTCCGCCACCGGATAGATGCTGACCACGGGGCCGAAGCTCTCCTCGGCATAGCAGTCCATCTCCGGGGTCACCCCGGTGAGGATGGTCGGCTCGTAGCACAACTCTCCGACATCGGGCCGGCGGCGGCCCCCGGTGAGCACGGTCGCCCCCTTGGCCCTGGCATCCTCCACGTGGGCGCTGACCCGGGCGAGATGCTCGGGGCTGATCAATCCGGCCAGGTCGTTCTCGTAATCCAGTGCACCGCCCAGCCTCAGCGCCTTGGTGCGCGACACGAAAGCATCGGTGAACTCTCGGAGCACCGCATCGGCCACATAGATCCGCTCAGCGGAGACGCAGAGCTGCCCGGCGTTGGAGAAGCACGCCCGGACCGCGCCCTCGGCGGCCGCATCGACGTCGACGTCGTCCAGGACCAGCAGCGGGTTCTTCCCGCCCAGCTCCAGCGAGCAACCGATCAGCTGCTCCGCGCACTGAGCGGAGACCTTGCGGCCGGTCGCGGTCGAACCGGTGAAGCACACATAGTCGCTGACCTTGATCAGCTCAGGCCCGACCACGTCGCCCGAGCCGTGCACGACCGACCACAGGTCGGCGGGCATGCCGACCGAGCGCAGCAGGTCGACCGCGGCCAGAGCGGCGAGCGGCGTCTGCTGGTCGGGTTTGGCCAGCACCGCGTTGCCGGCGACAAGGGCCGCCAGCCCGTCGGAGATCGTCATGGTCAGCGGGTAGTTCCACGGCCCGATCACCCCGACCAGTCCCTTGGGCACGTAGTGCCGGTCGACCCGGGTGAGCAGCGGGACCAACCCGCTGCCCCGCTCGCTGTGCAGGTAACGGCGCGCCGTACGCCCGTAGTAGCGCGCGGTCAGGGCGACATGCAGCACCTCCTCGGTGGCGCTCAGCCTCGCCTTCCCGCCGCTGGTCTGCACCAGGTCGATGAAGTAGTCCCGCCGGTCCAGCAGCGCGTCGTGAAAGTCGAGCAGCAGGGCAGCACGTTCCTCGATCGGCCGCGCGGCCCACTCCGGTTGGACGACGCGAGCCCGCTCGGCCGCGCTGGTGATGTCGGCCTCGGTGGAGGTCGGCAGCTCACCCACGAGCTCCCCGGTCAGCGGCGAGCGCAGCGGCATGACCGGGCCGCTGGCGCTCAGCAGGTCGGTCAGCCGATCCAGCTCACCGGCAGCACGGGCGTCGAGCACGCGGCCAGCGTAGTGCTGTCAGGGCCGCCAGATATCCGCGGCGATCTCGCGCATCTGCTCGCTGAACACTCCATTGGGACTAACGCGCTGCAGCAACCGGCGTGCTTCCGCCTCGAACGCGGCACGGTTCTCGCCGAACAGGTACGGAGTCGAGCTGGATAGCGAGAACACCGTAGCGATGAGGTCGTCAGCGGTGCGGGTCACCACGGGACCTGGGACGGTGATCCGCTGGGGACCGGTGAAGCCCACGGCCTGATACACGTCGGACTCACCACTCCGGCGATTCCCCTGGTCCAGCCAAGCGGGTCGCCGGTCCGGGTCCAGGTAGCGGCGGGACACTTCGAGCAGCTCCTCGTGGGGCGGCTCAGGAAACCTCGGGTCAACCTCGGTGGGAACGCCTCGATGAGTGTTGGCGTGGATGTGGACGCAGGCCCCGCCCGGCTCGAGCATTCCGCGCACCGCCTTCGCGACCTGGTGCTGATCCATCCAGTGGAACGACTGCGCCAACGTCACCACACGGAAGGTGCCCAGATCCCCGGGCAGATCCTCGGCATACATCTGCCGCCAGAGCAGGTTGCCGACTCCCGCCGCCTCCGCGATCCGGGCAGCCGCGCCGAGCATGTCGCCGTCGGCGTCGACGCCGACCGTCTGCTCGAACCGGTCGGCCAGCAGCAAGGTCAGGGAGCCGGGTCCGCAGCCGACGTCGAGCAGCCGGCCGGACCCATCCAGGCCGAGCGCCTCCGTCAACCGATCGGCGAGCTCCCTCGGGTACGGCACCCGGCCTCGGGGATAGAACTCGGCCGCGCCCGCGTACAGGTTCGGGTCGTGCTCGGACATGCGTTCAGTGTCCCAGCGTCCCGGTCAGTCAGGCCGGCGGGCGACCAGCAGCAGATGCGAGCCCATGCCCAACAGCTCAGGTACCGCCTCCATCCGGCGCGCGACATCGAGAACGACATCCCGCGCCGCGGCCGAGGCCCACCGTTCCTCCAGGTCGGGAAGGTACGCTCCGGCGCCCTCAATCGACACCAACGCGATCTCGCGCAGCCCAGCCTCAGCCACCTCGGCCCGCAGTTCCTCAGGTCGGTGCACGAACCCGCTGAACGCGCCAGGAGCCAGCGGGTCAAGCCGGCCGGTCTCGACGACCGTGTCCAGCACCGTGGCGAAGCTCGGGTCGCCCTCGCCGATCCGCAGCCGCAGCACCCCGTCCAGCAGTACCGCCCACCGGGAGATCGCGACGATCATGACCAGGCCGCCCGGGACGACGACCCGAGCCGCTTCCCGCAGCGCCGCCAATCGGCCGTCCTGCTCCAGCAGGTGGTAGAGCGGACCGAACTCCAGCACCCCGTCGAAGGTGGCGTCCGGCAGATCCAGCCGCCGCGCATCGGCGGCCGCGGCGTTGATCCGCAGCCCTCGCTGCTGAGCCCGAGCCCGGAGCTGATCGACGTGCAGCTGCATCAGATCACGCGCGGTGACGTCATATCCCTGGTCGGCCAGCCAGAGGCTGTATGCACCCGGCCCCGCCCCGATGTCTGCGATCCGGGCGGGCGGAGCAGGCAGGTAGCGCAGCAACAGCTCCCGCGTGCGTGCCTCCTCGAGCAGTCCCGGACCGGAGGACAACCGAGACTCCTCCAAGCCCTCGGTGTAGTGCGCGGCCGCCCATGCCGGCGCGGGATCGGTCTCCACATCGGGAGATCCTGCCAGGTAGATCTGGCACCATCTCCACATGGATGCCGACGTCATCGTGGTCGGCGGCGGGCTGTCCGGCCTGGTCGCGACGGATGAGCTGGCCAGTGCTGACCGCTCGGTGCTGCTGGTGGAAGGCGAGTCCATCGACTCGCTCGGCGGCCAGGCCTTCTGGTCCTTGGGCGGGCTGTTCGGGGTCAACACACCGGAGCAGCGGCGGTTGCGAATCCATGACTCCGAGGAGCTGGCGCTGGCCGACTGGCTCGGCAGCGCGGCCTTCGACCGGGACGAGGACTTCTGGCCGCGCCGCTGGGCCGAGGCGTACGTGCACTTCGCGGCCGGTGAACAGCGGCAGTGGTTACGCGGGTTGGGTGTGCGCTGGTTTCCCCTCGTCCAGTGGGCGGAGCGCGGCGGCTACCCGGTCCCCGGGCATGGCAACTCGGTGCCCCGCTTCCACATCACCTGGGGCACCGGGCCGGCTTTGGTCGAGCCCTTTGCCGAGCGGGTGCTGCAGTCGCGGCGGGTCCGCATCCGGGCGCGCCACCAGGCGACCTCGATCGAGCCGGGCGCCAGCGAGGTTCGCGTCTCGGGCGTCATCCTGGAGCCGTCCGAGCTGCCTCGCGGCGTCGCCACGCCGAGGACCGTGGTCGGCGAGTTCAGTGTCTCGGCGCCCGCCGTCGTGCTGGCCGGTGGCGGGATCGGCGCGAACTTCGAGCTGGTCCGGCGGAACTGGCCCTCCGGTTGGGGCGACCCACCCGCAGACCTGGTGTCCGGGGTGCCGGACTACGTCGACGGCGCGCTGCTGGAGGCCACGGAGACGGCCGGCGCGCGGGTGATCAACCGCGACCGGATGTGGCACTACCCGGAGGGCATCCGGAACCACACGCCGATCTGGAGCCACCACGGCATCCGCATCCTGGCCGGCCCGTCGGCGCTCTGGCTCGACGCCCGCGGGAACCGGTTTCCGGCGCCCCTGTTCCCCGGGTTCGACTCCCTCGGCGCACTACGACAGGTCACGACCAGCGGCTTCGGCTACTCCTGGTTCGTGCTCGACGAGCAGACGGTGGCGGCAGAGTTCGCATTGTCGGGCTCCGAGCAGAATGCGGACCTGACCGGCAGGGACCTGCGGTTGCTGGCCGGCCGGGTGCGTCCCGGGCCGACGCCGGAGGTGCGGGCGTTCGTCGAGCTGGGTGTGGACTTCGTCTCCGCCGGCACGGTGCTCGAGCTGGCCGCCAAGATGAACCAGCTGGCCGGCGAGCACCTGATCGACCCAGATGCCCTGCTGCGCACAATCGAGGCTCGCGACCTGCAGGTCCGTACGGGTCTGGGCAAGGACCCGCAGGTGGTGGCCACCGCTGCGGCCCGCCGCTTCCTCGGTGACCGGTTGCTACGGGTGGCCCCACCCCATCCGCTGCTCGACCCGAAGGCCCCCGGCGAGGGACGGGCCGGATCCGGAGGACAGCTCGTCGCCGTTCGGCTGCACGTGCTGACCCGCAAAACCCTGGGCGGGCTGGAGACCGACCTGGACGGCCGGGTGCTCACACCCGACGGCTCACCCTGCCCGGGGTGTACGCGGTCGGCGAGATCGCCGGCTTCGGCGGTGGTGGCATGCACGGGTACCGCTCGTTGGAGGGCACGTTCCTGGGCGGCTGCCTGTTCACCGGCCGGACCGTTGGCAGGGCGCTCGCGGCTGCCCTCTGAAGCAGCTGCCCCGGGACCTCTTACCCCTCCGCGTTTTTCCGCGTTGCGGGAGAGTCTTCCCCCTTGTTGTTGTCGTGCAGCGCCTCGTGGTGGCGGACCACCTCGGCGACCACGAAGCTGAGGAACTTCTCGGCGAACTCCGGGTCCAGCCGCGCCTCCTCGGCCAGGGCGCGGAGGCGGGCGATCTGCTGCGACTCGCGTACGGGGTCGGCAGGCGGCAGCCCATGTGCGGCTTTCAGCTCGCCGACCTGCTGGGTGATCTTGAACCGCTCGGCCAGCAGGTGCACCAGCGCGGCGTCCATGTTGTCGATGCTGGCCCGCAGCCGGCCGAGCTCGGCAAGCACCTCCTCACCCACGGGGCACAGCCTAAGGGCGGAGCTAGCCACCGGAGCCCGTGCCCAGCGCCTGGGCCAGCCGGACCATCCAGTGCGCCACGGCGTCGGCGAAGTCCAGTTCGCGACCGGCTTCCGGGCTGCCGAGCGCCCGGCGCCAGGCCGCTGCCCGCGCCAGGCCGCCGGTACGGACCGCGAGGTCGAGCTCCCGGCGAAGCTCCGCCGTTGACTCTCCCTCGGTCCGCCACACCTCCAGATAGCCGTCGCGCACGGGATCCAGCGACCGGTCGTCCCGGCGGCACTCCAGTTGGACCGCCAGCACATCCAGGCTGACCAGCAAGGTGCCGAACGGGTGTGCCAGTGAGGCATCACCCCAGTCGATGATGCGGATGGCGTCGGCCGCACCGAACACGTTGCCGTCGTGCAGGTCGTCATGCTGCACCGTCGCCGGCCGGCCGTCGGCCAACCGGGCCGCTACCTCGGCGAGCCGCGGCCGGCACGCGGGAACCGCTGCAAGGTCGTCCGGGGAGAGGCCTGCAGCCACGTCGGCAGTGAACCAGCGCCGGTCGGCCACCACTTCGTCGAAGCGGTCCAGCAATGCTCCAGCGGACAGATCGGGCAGTCCGACCGACCGCAGCCCGTCGCGGTCGGCTGCGCGCTGCAGCTCGGCGTAGTGGGCCAGCACCGCGGTCCAGAAGCCGATCCGCTCGCCGGGCTGGGCCTGCTGCAGGCGGTTCCGCGCGGACTGCCCTGCGTCGGCGATCAGGCACCACGGCTCTGTCGGATGGCTGAGACTCTGGGGAACCAGCGATGAACCGGTCCGCGACAGCTCGGTGAGCAGCCTTGCCTCGTATGCGGTGCCCGCGGCGTTGACCTTGAGCCACCAGCGGCCCGTCGGCGAGTCCACCCGCCAGATCTCGGCCCAGGGTCGAGACCGGAGGTAGCTGACCTCGGCCGGACCCACCTGCTCCTGCGCCCAGCTAAGCGCGTGGCTCAGTTCTATCTGTCGCCTCCCGACCTACCCGACGCTCGGCGACTAGTTGATCTCCACCAGGGTGCGCGTGCCGTCCACGTACTCAACGTAGCCCAGGTACGGCGTGGCAGGGTCGAGGCCCGTCCATCCGGCGTGCACGGTGACGGGTACGCCCTCGGTGACATGCGGATTGGCCGGACTGGCGGTGAAGTTGGGCAGGTGCGAACCCACCGCCCACACCCGGAACGAATACGCGGTGGAGGGCTGGCCGGGCGGATCTGCGAAGGGATAGACCAGAGTCTGGTATTCACCCGGGTCGGGATCGACCAGGGTGATGGTCTCGGAGCCGCTCGGAGTTGTTGCGAACGCCACCAGCTCACCGGTCGGCCCGTAGACCTCCATGTCGATGTCGGCGGCAGGATCGACTGGCTGGATGGTGAAGCGGGCGAGCCGGCTGCCGGACGGGACCATAACGGCGTGACTGTTGGCTGCCGCCGGGTTGTCGTCGGTGACCTGACCCGACTGGACCGATCCAGGGGCGAGGCCCCGAGAGGTCATCGGGAACTGACCGGTGAACCCGGGCCGGACGGAGAAGTTCAGCGAGCCGGAGGTGCCGGTGCCCTGGACGGCGCTGGGCGCGTCCACGGGCTGCGGGGTGACCGCGATGGGCGCTCGCACGATGATGCCGGTCGACTCCAGAAAGAGAGACCCGAAGGCAACCCGCCCAATGGGCGCGGATCGGCGCTTCAGAGTGACCTTGATGATCTGGGTCTGTCCCGGACGGGTGAACGACAGCATGGAGGGCGTCACGGTGGCGTCCACCCCGGCGACGCTGACCGTGGCCTTGTACGTCCCCGTCTTCACCGCGGTGACCTCGCGGGTGACCGTCTGCTGGCCCACCAGCCGGCCGATCGCGATGGAGGGTGAGTTGTAGTCGCTCGGATCGACCGGATCGACCTCCGGCCCGAGGTCGTAACCGGCACCCTCCATGAAGCTCTCCCAGTCGGCAGGGCCGGAGTCGAAGATCAGGCCGGGGTTGAGCATCTCCCGCGGCCGAAGGTTGCCCGACCCTTGGGCGTAGTAGTCGTGGCTGAGCGAGCCGTCGGCATTCTTGACCCGGGCGGTCGTGGTCATCATCGCCGACTTCACCGCCATCGGGGACCACTGGGGCTTGGTGCCGAAGTAGAGCGCGGCGGCGCCGGCGACATGGGGAGCGGACATCGACGTACCGGAGTAGAAGTCGAAGTTCCTTCCCTGCGCCGTCACCGGCGACACCGCGGCCAGCACGGCAACGCCCGGCGCAGAGATGTCGGGCTTGAGCAGATCACCGCCGGCCGCCAGCGACGGCCCCCGGGAGGAGAACCCGGCCACCTGGGGGTAGGCGATCGGAGTCGAGGTGAGATTGCCCCTCTTCAACGTGGCCTTGGCTCCTGTGGTGAGCGCGTAGCTGCGGACGGTGCGCGATCGCGGCACGTTGAGATGGACCGTCGGCACCGCATGGGTGTCGGCGTCCCGCGAGTTGTCGGTCAGGTTGACCAGCACCATGCCGATGCCGCCGGCGCGGTCGACCTCCTCCGACTTCTCGGTCCGGGCGTTCCCGCCGCGATCGCAGACGACGATCTTGCCCTCCGCCTTCGCCGGATCCAGGGTGTGGGGAAGGCAGATCGACGACCTGGCCACCGACACTCCGGCCCTGCGCAGCCGGCCGGCCGCGACCAGCCGAGCCGGACCGACGTTGGCGACCACCGTGGTGCTGATGCCCGCGTATTTCGCGCCGTTGCCGAGCGCGACGGTGCCCGCGTACGGGGCGACGGTGCTGGCCGCGGCGGTGGTCACCCAGGGCGCGCCGTGGTCGAGGGTGGACGGGCCCGGTCCACTGTTCCCGGCGGAGGTCGACACGAAGATGCCGGCTGCGGCGGCCGACCGGAACGCCTGGTCGACCGGGTCGTTCAGCGCGTCGCTGCTGCTTACCGAGTAGTTGATCACATCGACCCCGTCGAGGATCGCCTGCTCGATCGCGTCGAGGGAGTCGCCGGTGTAGCAGGCACCCTCGGGATCGGGGACGCTGGTCCAGCACACCTTGTACACCGCGATCTTGGCCGCCGGCGCGACCCCGGAGATCTTGCCGAACGACCTGCCGCGAATGCTCACCGCAGTGTCGGCATTGCCGGCGGCCGTCGACGCGGTGTGGCTGCCGTGACCGTCGCGGTCCCGCGGCGACAAGAAGTCGTTCCGGTCGACCGGGTCGACGGCGGACTTGTACGTCGTGTTGAAGTAGCGGGCACTGATCACCTTGGTGTTGCACTCCGTGCCGGCGAAGTTCGCGGCCGGGTTCTCCCCCGCCTGGCAGGCGCCGGTGAAGGTGCCGCCGTCGGACTTGGTCATCCGAATCTGGCTGCCGACCTGGTACGGCCGGTACGGGTCGGCCGAGGTGGGTGGCGTACTGCCCAGCGGAGCGCCGGCGAAGGAGGCGCTCTGCGGCCAGTAGCCGGTGTCCAGAACGCCGACGACGACCCCGGCGCCGGCCTTGCTCTTGCCGCCGAGCGACTGCCAGGCCCCGTCCGACCCACTCAGCCGCAGGAAGTCGACAGGGTTCTTGTCGTCGAGCAGCCGGCGCGGCGTGTCCTTGACCACCGACAGCACACCGGGCGAGTGCTGCAGCGTACGGGCCTGCGCCGAGGTCAGCCGCGCAGTGAAGGCGTTCAGCCCGATCGCGTACCGCTTCACCGCCTTGGTGCCGACGCGTCCCGCTGCCCGGTCCTGTTGCTGCTCCAGGTACGCCCGGTAGCGCTTCGCGTTGCTGGACTGCGCGTCCACCTTCCGGCCCGGCGCGGGCCGGGTCGCCTTCAGGCCTTTCACCTCGCCGCCGTACGCGGCGATCGGCGCATCCCGCAACGTGACGATGTAGCGGCCCGGGGCGGCCGGCGCCGGGTCGGCTCCAGGTTTGGGTGACGCCGCGTGAGCCGACACGGAGCTGAAGGTCAGCGCAGCGGTCAGCGCGAAGGCACTGGCAACGGCGGCAAGCCGCAATGGACGGGGAGGCAGGGGCAAGGCGTCCTCCGGCAAGGGCAGATGGTGGGGCGACTCCTGCCTCCCCCGTGGCGGGCGAGCCGCAGCGTAGGCTCGACGCTATCGCAGATGTCCCGGCCGCCGTTGAGGATTTTGATCAAGTTTGCAGAACCGTGCCACGGGGATCGCTGCCACAATCGCCGCGCTGTGCTGGTTCGTCTCCGGCTGCAGTGGGACACCGACCGAGCCTGTCGACCCGACCCCGAGGAGCAGCAGCAGCGTGACCGAGACAACCGATCTGACCATCGTGATTGACGACGGCACCGGCACGAAGACGACCTGGACCTTGACTTGCGACCCGGCCGGTGGCAGCCATCCCGACCCGGACGCCGCCTGCCGTGCGCTGCAGGCCAACGGAGCCACTGCGCTGCCGCCGGTGCGCAAGGACGTCGCCTGCACCCAGATCTACGGTGGCGCTCAGCGAGCGACGATCACCGGCACCTGGCAGGGAGACCCGGTCCGCAGTTCGTTCTCCCGCGTCAACGGCTGCGAGATCAGCCGCTGGGACCGGCTCAAGGGGCTGCTGCCGCCCGGCGGAGTCTGACGGGGCTTATCACCCCACGACGATCTCGACTTTCTGGAACTCCTTGATCTCGGTGTAACCGGTGGTGGACAGCGTCTTGCGCAGCGCCCCGACCAGGTTCATCGTGCCGTCGAAGGTCGTGGAGGGACCGAGCAGGATCTGTTCCAGCGAGCCCACGGTGTCGAACTTCACCCGCTCACCCCGAGGCAGGTTGGCATGCCAGGCCTCCGGTCCCCAGTGGAAGCCGCGGCCCGGCGCCTCGGCAGCCTTGGCCAACGGCGATCCGACCATCACCGCATCCGCGCCGCAGGCGATCGCCTTGGCGATGTCACCGGACCGGAGCACCGAGCCGTCGGCGATCACGTGCACGTAGCGGCCACCGGACTCGTCCATGTAGTCCCGGCGAGCAGCGGCCACGTCCGACACGGCCGAGGCCATCGGCACGGCCACGCCCAACACCGACTTGGTGGTGTACGCGGCTCCCCCGCCGAAGCCAACCAGCACGCCGGCCGCACCGGTCCGCATCAAGTGCAACGCAGCCTGATAGGTCGCGCAGCCGCCGACGATCACCGGCACGTCCAGCTCGTAGATGAACTGCTTGAGGTTCAACGGCGTCAGGTCGGACGACACGTGCTCGGCCGACACCGTGGTGCCCCGGATGACGAAGAAGTCGACACCGGCATCGACCACGGCCTGGGCGTACGCCTGGGTGTTCTGCGGCGACAGCGCTCCGGCTGCCGGCACACCCGCCTCCCGGATCTCCGCCACCCGCTTGCCGATCAGCTCCGGCTTGATCGGCTCGGCGTAGATCGCCTGCATCACCCGGGTTGCCTCGAGAGCATCCTCAGCCGCGATGATCGTCTCGAGCAGCGGTTCCGGATCCTCGTAGCGGGTCCACAGGCCCTCGAGATTCAGTACGCCGAGACCGCCGAGCTGGCCCAGCAGGATGGCAGTGGCCGGTGACATCACCGAGTCCATCGGCGCGCCGATCAGCGGGAAGGAGAAGGCGTAGGCGTCGATGCGCCAGTTCAGCGACACCTCCTCATCGCCCCGGGTACGCCGGGACGGGACGATGGTGATGTCGTCGAACGCGAACGCCTGCTCGGCCCGCTTGCTCCGACCTACTTCGAACATGCCGTCACCCTACGACGAACAGCGAGTCGTGTCGTCGGCGAGCGTCGGTAAGGGAGCGACCGGGTTCTGTCTGGACGACTATGCGAGCACGACAACGTCGCCATCACAGCGAGCCGACTGCACAGACGTCGTGCTCGCGCGGGAGGAAGGCAGAATCTTGAGATCGCGACCGAGCGCGAGCCGACAAGCCCAGAAAATCAACCCCAGTAGTTGGGGGCGTCCACCGTCATCTGGATGTCGTGCGGGTGCGACTCCCGCAGCCCCGCCGAGGTGATCCGGACGAAGGAGCCGCGCTCCTGCAGCTCGGGGATCGTCGAGGCCCCGGTGTAGAACATCGCCTGCCGCAGACCCCCGACCAGCTGGTAGGCGACGGCGGCCAGCGGTCCGCGGAACGGCACCTGGCCTTCGATCCCCTCGGCGATCAGCTGAGCGTCGGAGGTGACGTCGCCTTGGAAGTACCGGTCCTTGGAGTACGCCGCCGACCTGCCGCGGGTGGCCATGGCGCCCAGCGAACCCATCCCCCGATAGGTCTTGTACTGCTTGCCGTTGACGAAGATCAGCTCACCGGGGCTCTCCTCGCATCCGGCCAGCAGCGACCCGAGCATCACGGTGTCGGCGCCGGCGACCAGGGCCTTGGCGATGTCGCCGGAGTACTGCAAGCCGCCGTCGCCGATCAGCGGGACGCCGGCCGGCCGGCAGGCCCGGGCAGCGTTGTGGATTGCGGTCACCTGAGGCACCCCGACGCCCGCGACCACCCGGGTGGTACAGATCGACCCCGGCCCGACGCCGACCTTCACCCCATCGGCGCCGGCGTCGACCAGCGCCTTGGCCCCCGCGTACGTGGCCACGTTGCCGCCGATGATGTCCACTCCGGCGGTGGCCGACTCGGCCTTCAGCTTGGACACCATCTCGAGCACACCCTGGGAGTGACCGTGCGCGGTGTCGACGACGAGTACGTCGACCCCCTCCTCGATCAGCGCCATGGCGCGCTTCCAGGCGTCACCGAAGAAACCGACCGCCGCGCCGACCCGGAGCCGGCCCTGGTCGTCCTTGGAGGCGTCGGGGAACTGGTCGGACTTGACGAAGTCCTTCAGCGTGATCAGTCCACGGAGCCGGTCCTGCTCGTCGACCAGGGGCAGCTTCTCGATCTTGTGCTGGGCCAGCAGCTGCATCGCCTCGGTGCCGCGAATGCCGACGTAGCCGGTGACCAGCGGCATCTTGGTCATCACCTCGCCGACCAGCCGCGACGGGTCGTGCTCGAACCGCATGTCGCGGTTGGTGACGATGCCCAGCAGCCGCATGTCCCGGTCCACGACGGGCACCCCGGAGATGTGGTAGCGGCCGCACATCGCCTCTGCCTCGCCGATCGTGGCGTCCGGGCCGATGGTGATCGGTTCGTCGATCATGCCCGCCTCAGAGCGCTTCACCACGTCGACCTGGTGCGCCTGGTCCTCGATGGAGAGATTGCGGTGGATGATGCCGAGGCCGCCCTGCCGGGCGATGGCGACCGCCATCCGGGCCTCGGTCACCGTGTCCATCGGGGAGGAGACGAGCGGGACCTGAACGGTCACGCGCTTCGACACTCGGGACGCCGTGGTCACCTGGGACGGGATCACGTCGCTCTGGGCGGGCTGCAGCAGCACGTCGTCGAAGGTCAGGCCGAGAGTTTCGAAGGGCTGCGGGACGCCGGCAGCGCTGAGATCATCGGGCAGCACGGACCAGCCTTTCGCACGTCGTGGTGAGGCCTTCATGCTATCCCCGTGATCGGACGGACCGGTCTCACCTCGCGGTGCCGTCACCCGGCGACCAGCTCCAGGTCGGCGGAGAGGAAGGTGTCGAAGATGTCCCGCCGCTCCTCTGACTGCTCGATCAGCGTACGGAGCTTGTTGCTCGCCCGATGCTGGGTGACCCGGACGGCGTTGGCGCTCATGCCGAGCTGCTGGCCGATCACCTCTGCACTCATCCCCCCGGCCCGGAGCAGCAGTACCTCCCGCATCCGATGCGGCAGCCGATCCAGCAGCTGGCTCGCAACCCGCCGGTCGACGGCCGCGATGACCCGTTCCTCCGGGGTAGGCGACGGCTCCGCCTGGTCCGGGAACTCGTCCACCAGGACCGCCCCGCGACTGAACATGCGCTGGGCGTCCGCGACCTTGTGGGCCGCGATCGCATAGACGAAGGCGGCGAAGGGAGCGGTGCCCTGCCGGCGGTAGTTCGGCAGCACCCGCATCACGGCTACGCAGGTCTCCTGAGCCACGTCGTCGGCCGCGTCCACTCCGCCGGAGTAGGTCGCCAGGCGGGATCGGCAGTACTTCAGCACCGCGGGTCGGACCGCCCGGATCAGTCGATCGAGGGCCTGCGGATTGCCGGCTTGCGCGTCGGCGACCAGCTCGTGGTCTGACAACAACAGGTGAGACGACTCGGTCGTCACCCGAACCCCCAATCGGTCCCCGAGAGAAGGTTTATCGGCAAAAAAGCGGACTAACTTCGACAGATATTTCGGAGAGCAACCAACCTTGGATGGGTTAATCCGGGCAAGATCTGATAACCCTCTCCGCGGCCCCCTCCAGAAAGGCTGCGACGCCCTCCCGCTCGGCCCTCATCATTCCCCAGAAGCGACCTCCGCACGGCCAGTTCACGTAACTTTTCTACCTAGCTGGGGTCGCAGATGTTGGTCGGTCAGGGAAACGAAACGGGGCCCCCGAATCGGGGGCCCCGTCGTCATCTCGCAGTTCAGCGGTCAGTGCGGGTGAGTGTGCCCGGCCGCCGCCGGAGTCTCCTCCTCCGGCTTCTCGACCACCAACGTCTCGGTGGTGAGCAGCAGGGAGGCGATGGAGGCGGCGTTGGCCAGCGCGGACCGGGTGACCTTCACCGGATCGATCACGCCGGCGCCGATCAGGTCGCCGTACTCGCCGGTCGCCGCGTTGTAGCCGTTGCCCGGCTTCAGCTCGGCCACCTTGGCTGTCACGACGTAGCCCTGCTCGCCGCCGTTCTCGGCGATCCAGCGCGTCGGCTCGACCAGGGCACGGCGCACGATGCCGACCCCGGTCCTCTCGTCGCCGTCGGAAACGTCGACGTCGTCGAGTGCCGCAGCGGCATGGATCAGGGCCGAGCCGCCACCGGCGA
>JBKPNA010000378.1:0-10410 GCA_046765695.1 Actinomycetota bacterium
GGCACGCACCTCGCGGCGTTCTCCTCGGTCGAGATACGACCCGGTATCCCTCCCTCGTCGGCCTTGCGATCCACGCACCTGAACACCGCCAAACGGCAAGGAACCTGGCCGACACGCCACTAGCTGCCACGGACTGAGATATCCCGCCCATGGGTGGCCCGGCCAGCAGACCGGTGTCATTCTTAATACTTTCCCGAGCCGAAGGATGTCATTATGCACCCTGCGCGCACGGCCGCAGTGACCACGCTCGCCACTGCCGCCCTTCTGCTCACCCCGGCAACCGCCTTCGCTGATCCCCCTGACGGGGGCTCGGCGCCGAATTCGGGCTACCGGGGAACTGCTGGTCGCTTCAGCGTCAGCTACAACGCGGGACCGCTCCGGGACCTGCAACCCACCGTCACCTCCCCCTTCGACCACGCGTCAGCCAAGGTGATCATGCTCGGCCTGCGACATTCGAGCTACTTCGCACTCCGGGTCCGCGGCGTGGACCCGGAGGCCGCAGGCCAGACCTACGGAGCTCACCTGCACACCGGTCCCTGCATCGCCGGCGATCCCAACGCTGCCGGCCCGCACTACAACACCGACGTGCTGGCCGGCGTGACACCTGCCGAGGTCAGTCCGAACACTGAGGTCTGGCTGGACTTCGAAGTGAACAGCCGGGGCCGGGGTCGCTCCAGCACCGTGGTGCCCTTCAAGCCGCAGCCCGGAGTGCGCTCCATCGTGATCCACGCGGAGCCGACCAATGAAGCGAACGGCATGGCCGGCGCCCGCCTGGCCTGTCTGCCGCTGAGGATTCGTTAGGTCGGACCCTGGAGTGCCGTTCGTGGCGTGCCAGGATGGCACGGTGCCGCGGATGTGGATCGACCTCGAAGGTGTGGCCAACCTGCGCGACGTCGGCGGCCTGCCCACCGTTGACGGCGGCAAGATCACCCCCGGCCGGCTGCTGCGCTCGGACAACCTGCAGACGCTCACCCGGTCCGACATCGAGCAGCTCCTCGGCCTCGGCCTGACCGATGTGGTCGACCTGCGCAGTGACTACGAGCGCGAGCTGGAGGGCCCGGGGCCGCTGCTCCGGACCCCGGTCCGCGTCCACCAGTTCTCGCTGTTCCGGGAGTGGCGCCCAGGAGTGGGGGAGGAGAAACCGGAGGTACGGCCCGAGGTGCTGCCGGAGAAGGCCCTGCCCTGGGTGGACCTCGAGCCGCAAGTGGAACTGGACGACCCCATCGCCTCCATCTACTTCTCCTACCTCGTCGACCGGCCCGATTCGGTGATCGCTGGGCTGCGCACCATCGCGTACGCCCCCGGCGCTGCCCTGGTGCACTGCGCCGCCGGCAAGGACCGGACCGGCACGCTTGTTGCGCTGGCCCTCACCGTCGCGGGCGCGGAGCGGGACGCGGTCGTTGCCGACTACGCGGCCAGCTCGGAGCGCGTCGCCCAGGTGGTGGGCAGACTGCAGGCATCCTCCACCTACGCGGAGAATCTTCGCGGCCGTCCCCTGTCGTCGCACCTGAGCCGGCCGGAAGCCATGATCTCGTTCCTGGAGTACATCGACCGCCGCTACGGCGGCGTACCGGCGCTGCTGGCCAGGATGGGCTGGACGGAGACGGACGGCGCCCAGCTGCGGGCCAAGCTGCGGGACTGAGCGAGGAGCCGGTGCGCGCCTACTGAGGGTGCTAGAGATCCCAGTCCACCGAGTCGACGGTCGCCGTGGTCAGCCGCAGCTCCACCGGGATCTCGTCCCCGATGGCCGGCGGCTCCTCCTTCCGCGGAAGGAAGACCTGGCTGGACTGCATGTGCGGCGGCTCGAGGAACCAGCGCTTCTTGCCGTTGATCGTGTACGGGCTGAGGGCCAGTCCGGCGGCCTCCAGCGATCCCGACGCGACGGCGATCGCCCGCTGCCGGACCGTGGTCGCCGACGTCGGTGCTTCCAGGCCGATGCCGTGCGAGGTGCCACCGGCCACCACCACGATCCACCCGTCCGCCGGAACATGCCTGCCCCGGTATCCGGCCCGCTCACCGCGCCGGACCGAGTGCACATCGAGCACCGTGGCCACCGCCTGCCGGTAGGACGGCGCACCTAGCCACAGTCGGGTACCGACCCGGAGCCGGACGGGCACCGACTCATCGTCGTCGGCCCGACCGAGCTGGAACGCCTCCTCCGGGGGCAGATGGGACAACCACAGCGGTCCCGGCGTGACCTGCAGCGCCGCCTGCGCGAGACGCTTGGCCTCGGCCAGGCGGCCTTCGACGCGCAACGGCAGATGAATGCTCCATCCCTCGAAACGCACCCGTTGCAGCAGCGGCGCCACCAGGCCGAGATCGACCGGTGGGATGCCGTGCCGCCGCATCGAGGTGAGCACCTCGACCAGCACCCGCGGTTCGGTGTCGCTATAGGCGATCGCATCCAGATCGGTCAGCCGGGACACCGTGGTGATCACCCGTGGGTCGGTGAGCGCCGCCTGCGCCGCCTCGTCGGCACTGTCCCAGGGTTGCAGCACGACCACGTCGCCGGCGAAGTGCGGCTGGACGAGCGGCACCTCCGCCGCCAGACCCACCCCGATCGTGTCCGACCCCAGCTCGGTCGCCGTCTGGGCCAGCAGCGTGCGACCGAAGCCGTAGCCGTTGCCCTTGATCACTGGCACCAGGCCGGGGGTGGCTCCCGCCACCACGTTCAGATGCTCCCGCCAGCGCTCCGCATTCAGCCGCAGGCGTACCCCGCCCATCTCGTTCACCGCCGCTTCATATAGAGGTCGAACGCCTTGTAGAGCAGCTGGTTGAGTGGCAGGTCCCACTCACCCAGATACTCCACCGCCTCGCCCCCCGTGCCGACCTTGAACTGGATCAGGCCCAGATGCGGGTCATCGGCCTCCAGACCCTCGGTGATCCCCCGCAGGTCATAGACGGCCGCCCCCGCAGCCAGCGCATCGGTGATCATGTGCCACTGGATCGCATTGGATCCGCGTACGTCCCGCTTCGCCGTAGAGCTCGCGCCGTAGGAGTACCAGACGTGCTCGCCCACCCGGACCCAGGTGGTGGCTGCCACCAGGTCGCCCTCATGGTGGGCCAGATAGAGCCGGATTCGGTCCGGGTCCTCGGCCAGCAGAGCAGTGAACATCGTCTGGAAGTAGGCCAGCGGGCGCGGCGTGAACTGATCGCGGTCCGCGGTCTCCAGGTACAAGGCGTGGAACCGCTCGAGGTCATCCGGTGATCCCTGGCTGACCACCACGCCAGCCTTGGCAGCCTTCTTGATGTTGCGCCGCCACAGCTGGTTCATCCCGGCGAGCAGCTGCTCGGCGGTCTTTCCCGCGATCGGCAGCTGGAACACGAACCGGGGCTGGCCGGCCGCGAAGCCCTCCTCCTCGTCAGGCGGGTGCCAGCCGAGCTCGCGCAGCCGGTTGCGGAGCCGGACCACGCCGTGGTCGAGATGGTCCGGCATCGCCTCGCTGAGCCGGCTCACCCGCTCGTCGGCGATCGCGGTCTTGATCGTCTCGGCACCCCAGCGGCGGATCACCACCGGCGCGCCGATCCGAATGCCGAACGCGCCGGCCGCGCGGGCATGGTCGGCCAGCGGCCGGAGCAGGTCGGCGATATCTCCGGCGAGCCAGTCGATGACCGGACCCTCGGGCAGGTACGCCAGGTACTTCTTGATCTTCGGCAGTTGCCGGTAGAGCACCAGCCCGGCCCCGACCAGCCGGTCGTCGCCGTCGAACCAGCCGACCGACTCGCTGCGCCACTCACCCTTGACCTCGCCCCACGCCGGAGTCTGCAGGAAGCTGACGCTCGGCTGCGCGGAGTTGTACGCCCGGTGCTCGTCAGAACTGATGGTTCGCACCGAGAAGGCCACGGGCAGGAATCCTAAGCCACAGTCCGGATGCGCGCGCCTTGGTTAGAGTGAGCGGATGCCGGCCGCACCGCTGGACCTGTCCGACCGGGCGTTGCGGGAGGGTCTGATCACCTGCCTGGCCGTGCCGCGCTGGGTGGACGACGTCGCCGCCGGGGGGCCGTACGCCTCGCTGGACGACCTGCTCGATGCAGCCGGGGTCGCGGCCACCCCGCTCAGCGCGGAGGAGGTCGATCAGGCGCTGGCCGACCATCCGAGGATCGGTGAGCGGCCGACCGGCAGCACGCCAGCCAGTGCGTTCTCAGCAGAGGAGCAGTCCGCCAGCGCCTCCGACGACGCCGAGCTGGCCGCAGGGCTGGCGGCCGGCAACCGGGCGTACGAGGAGAAGTTCGGCCGGGTCTTCCTGATCCGGGCGGCCGGGCGCAGCCGCTCCGAGATCCTGGCCGAGCTGCAGCGCCGGCTTGAGCTCGACCCGGAGGACGAGATCAAGGTCGTGGCCACCGAGCTGCGCGACATCGCGCTGCGGCGGATCAGCCACGTGTTCGGCCGGTCTGGTGAGCAGTGAGCGAGCGGAGCCGGGTCACCACCCATGTCTTGGATGCCACCTCCGGCCGGCCCGCCGCCGATGTCGCGGTCGCACTGGAACGGCAGACCGACGGCGACTGGCAGCTGGTCGCCGCGGGACGCACTGACGCCGACGGGCGGCTCACCGAGTTCGGGCCCGCCGATCTGGAGCCGGGCGTCTATCGGGTGAGCTTCGCTGTCGCCGCGTACTTCGCCGTCCGCCAGCTGGGCACGTTCTATCCCGAGGTCGTGATTCTCTTCACGCTGGAGGATGCGGATCAGCACTACCACGTGCCGCTGCTGCTCAGCCCGTACGCCTACTCGACCTACCGCGGCAGCTGACCAGATACAGGAGGACCCGGGATAGGCAACCGCACAGGGGATGGGCAACCCGCGCGGGGAACACGGGAAGCCGGATGCGTTAGTCCTATCCCGGGCGTCCTTGTGTGAACCCCTTGCCCCCGAACTTCAGCGTAACCGGTTGCGCCCGGCCGCCGACGAATTACGGGGACGGAGACCCTTATTTGGCGACAATCTTGCCGGGGTTGAAGTTGCGCCCCGGGTCCATCGCCGCGAACAGGCCGTCGATCATGTGTACGCCGGGCGCCGAGATGTCCTGCTCCAGCCAGGGCGCGTGCTCGGTGCCGACCGCGTGGTGGTGGGACAGGGTGCCGTCGGAGTCAACGAAAGCCTGCTGGACCGCCGACTTGACCCGGTCGTACTGCGCCAGCGGGTCGGCTCCGTCGTGCTTGAACGCGAAAGTGAAGTACAGGCAGGCGCCGGAGTGGTAGGAGTGCGACAGGTGGCACATGATCCAGCCGATGACACCGAGCTCGGCGAAGGCCTCGTTGGCCGCGGCCATGACGTTGTCGTACAACGGCTTGAGCTTCGACCATGGCGCGGCGGTCTCCGAGACATCACCGATCGCTCCGCGATCGAGCAGGAAGTCCCGGATGTACGGCGTGTCGAACTTCTTCTGGTCGTAGAGCACGCCAGGGCCCTTGCCGAGCACGATGCCACCATGCTTGCCCACGATGTCCTTGACGATCTTCTTCTCCCGGGCCACGTGGGACTTGCCGCCCTCGTAGCCGATGAAGGACAGGCAGGACTGGTCCAGCTGCCAGCCGCGCTTCTCCAGCACGGCCATCAGGCCCTTGCTGACCAGTGAGGTGATGGAGATGCCGCTCGACTTCTTCCGCGTGGCGAAGGAGAAGCGGGTCTCCCGGCCGTCGGACACCCGGGTCACCGTAGGCGAGGCGTCGCTGGTGGAGATCTCCTGCATCGCAGCGAGGCCCGCGTCCCAGGACGGGAAGAGATAGCCCAGGATCTCCCGCTTCTCCGGGATCCGGTGCACCTGCACCGTCACCTCGGTGATGATGCCGAGCCGCCCCTCGGAGCCGAGGACCATCTCCCGCACGCTGGGCCCGGTGGAGGTGCTGGGCAGCGGCCGGAGCACGAGCACCTTGCCTGGCATGACCACCCGGACGCCACGGGTGATCTCGGCGATGTCGCCGTACTTGTCCGACTGCATGCCGGAGGACCGGGTGGCGACCCAGCCGCCGAGCGTGCTGTGGGTGAAGCTGTCCGGGAAGTGCCCGAGGGTCCAGCCCAGCACGCTGAGCTGCGCTTCGATGTCGGGGCCAAGGGTGCCGGCCTGGATCCGCGCCAAGCCCGACTCCTCGTCCACCGACAGCACCCGGTTCATCCGGCCGAGATCGACCGAGATCACCGGACGCGTCTCGTCCGGCGGTGCGTGCAGGCTGCCGGAGATGCTGCTGCCGCCGCCGAAGGGGATCAGCACCGCGTTGGCGGCGACGGCCCGGTCGACGACCAGCTGCACGTCCGCCTCGCTGCCGGGATAGACCACCACGTCCGGCACCCGAGGAATGTCGCCGGCCCGCAGCCGCAACAGGTCCCGCACGCTCTTGCCGTACGTGTGCACGATCCGGTCGGCGTCGTCGCTGACCACGCAGTCCGCGCCGACCGCATCGACGAGCTCGGCGACCAGCTCGTCGCTGATCATCGGCCGGGGCACGGTCAGCGGGTCCAGCGACAGCGCCGCTGTCGGCTCGGTGTTCACGTCGAGGTCGATGGCCTCGATCACGAACGGCCGGAAGCCGGGCTTGTCCTCGTGGTGGAAGGCGACGCCTTCCACTCCCCAGCCCCACCACTTCATGTGCTTCACGTCGGGCATCGCGGACGTCTCCTTAGCGCATTCTCTTCTCAGCCGGGCCGGTCAGCCGTGCTCGGCGCGGTAGGTCATCGTGTAGTCCACCAGTTCGCGGACCTCTTTTTCTATCCGCGTGGAGAACTGGGCCACCGACTCGCCGTCCTCGGCCCACATCGGCCTACCGAAGGTGACATAGACCGGCGGCCGACCGCGTACCGGCCAGTTCACGCCGTACGGCATCGCCTCTGCGGCGCCGACGATCGCCACCGGCAGGCAGGGCACGTCGCGACTGATGCACAAGGCGGCGGCACCGGGCTTGAAGGCGCCCATCGCCCCGGTTCGTGACCGAGTGCCTTCCGGAAACAGCAGCAGGGGTACGCCGTCGTCGAGCAGGCTGGTGGCCAGGCCGCGGCGGCCGCGCAGCCCGACCCGGTCGACCGGGAAGGCGTTGAAGAACAGGGAGGTCAAACCCTTCCGCCACCACACGTCGAAGAAGTAGTCGGCCGCGGCACCGGCCGCGACGTACCGCGCCAGGTTTTGGGGCAGCGCACCATAGATCAGCGGAGTGTCGAGGTGGCTGGTGTGGTTGGACACCACGACGAACGGCCGGGACAGGCCCTTGAGATTTTCCTGTCCCAGCACGGTTACGGTGGCCAGCCGCCACACCAGGGGCTTGAGCAGCCCGCGCTGCGCCACGAACCGGGCGCCGGCATGGACCGGCGACGTGTAGCGGCTTCGGCTGGACACGGGCTCAGCCTATCGGAGCGGTCCGGATTGGCCAGATCCGTCGTTTTTCCGGCCCGCGTGCGATGGGCCGCAGGCTTTACTGCCGGCTGGACGACATCCGCCGGGATGCGGCGCGTACGGCGGCGCGAGGTGCGTGCCGTGCGACGAACATCAGCACCTGGTAGCGGCGGGTCGGGATCGAGATGACCTTGCCCTTTGCCACGTCGGCCAGGCACTCCTGCACCGTCCGCCCGAGATCGACCCACAGCGGCCCGGGGATGGACTCGGTCTTGATCGAGGCCCGCTGGTGAAATTCGGTCTGCACGTAGCCGGGACACAGCGCCGTAACTGTGACCCCGTGCGGCCCCAGCTCATTGGCCAGTCCTTCGGAGTACGTGGTCACCCAGGCCTTGATCGCCGAGTAGTTGTCCATGGCGACGAAGCCGGCCGTGCTGGACACGTTGATGATCACCCCGCGCCCCCGGGCTCGCATGGCCCGCCCAGCTGCGGCGCTCAGGATCAGCACCGCCCGGATCATCACGTCGATCCCGTGCTCATGGCCTGAGGTGTCCTCCACCGCGAGCTGATGGGGAACGCGGAAGCCGGCACTGTTGACGAGCGTGACGACCGGCTGCTCCGTGCTGGCCAGCCGGTTGGCGACGGTCATCACCTCGTCGCGTATCCCGAGGTCCGCACTCAAGGTCTCGACGGCGACGCCGTACTGCTCCTTGAGCTGGGACGCCATCTCGGCCAACCGATCGGTGTCGCGGGCGACGAGGACCAGGTCGTCGCCCTGAGCGGCGAGTTGGCGGGCGAACTCGGCCCCGATGCCAGACGTGCCCCCGGTGATCAACGCTGTCGCCACGGCCTCAGCCTATGTCAGCGCGTTCTAGTCGCGACGAGCTCGGCGGTCTCGCGCGCGATGGCCAGCTCCTCGTTGGTCGGAATCACCGCAACGGTCACCGGGGAGTCGTCGGGGGAGATCACCCGGGCCGTACGCGAGGCCGTGGCATTGCGCTCCGGATCGACGCTCAGCCCCAGACCGTGCAGGCCTTCGACCACGGCGGCCCGCAGCCCGGGGTTGTTCTCCCCGACACCCGCGGTGAAGCTGAGGACGTCCAGCGACCCGAGCGCCGCGAGGTAGGCGCCGACATAGTGCTTCAGCCGGTGGACATAGACGTCGAACGCCAGCTGGGCGGCGGCGTCCCCAGCACTCCGCCGCTGCTCCAGCTCCCGGAAGTCGTTCACCCCGGCCAGCCCCTTGAGCCCGGACTGCTTGTTCAGCAGGTTGTCGATGTCACCGACCGACAGGCCGAGCTCGTTGTGCAGGAAGGTGTGCAGCCCAGGGTCCACATCACCCGACCGGGTGCCCATCACCAGCCCCTGCAGCGGGGTCAGCCCCATCGAGGTCTCGATCGCCACGCCGCCGCGTACGGCCGACGCGGAGCACCCGTTGCCCAGGTGCAGCACGATCTGGTTCAGCTCGGCAAGATCACGGCCGACCAGCTCCGCCGCCGCGCCGGAGACGAACCGGTGCGAGGTGCCGTGGAAGCCGTAGCGGCGGATCCGGTGACTCCGGGCCAAGTCGGCCGGGATCGCGTACGTCGCCGCGGCCGGCGGCAAAGCGGCGAAGAATGCGGTGTCGAAGACCGCCACATGCGGCACCGAGAACTCGGCTCGCGCGGCCTGGATGCCGGCCACCGCGCCCGGGTTGTGCAGCGGCGCCAGCGGGATCAGGTCGCTGATCTCGGCGAGCACCGCGTCGTCGATCAGCACCGGGTCGGAGAAGTCGGGACCGCCGTGCACCACCCGGTGCCCGACCGCGCGCAGTGACCCGACATTCGCGCCGGCCTCGTCCAGCGCCGAGCTCATGATGGTGATCGCGGCGGAGTGGTCGGTGGCCGGAGCCCCAGGCTCACCGATCCGTTCCACCAGGCCTTTGGCCTGCACCTCGCCGGTCTCGGGTACCACGAGCTGGTATTTCAGCGACGAGGAGCCGGCGTTCAGCACCAGGACGGGGCCGTCGGTCGGCGCGCCCGTCATCGGGGCGACTCTTCCACGTTTGCCGTCTCAAGACGGCTAACGAGTGTTTGAAGGCCCTTGGCGACACCTGTTTGCCATCTTGAGACGGCAAACGCGGAGTCGGCTGCTGCCGTCACCAGTCGGGCTGCGTCCATCACGAGGCGCTCACGCCCTGGGCCTGTACGGCGGTGATCGCCACGGTGTTGACGATGTCGTCCACCAGCGCACCGCGGGACAGGTCGTTCACCGGCTTACGCAGTCCCTGCAGCACCGGCCCGATGGCGACGGCGTGCGCGCTGCGCTGCACCGCCTTGTAGGTGTTGTTGCCCGTGTTGAGGTCGGGGAAGATGAACACCGTGGCCCGCCCGGCTACCGCTGAGCCCGGCAGCTTCGTACGCGCCACGTCGGGATCCACGGCGGCGTCGTACTGGATCGGGCCCTCCAACGCCAGATCCGGAGCCCGCTCCGCGACCAGGGCAGTCGCCGCCCGGACCTTCTCCACCTCCGCGCCCGAACCAGACGTCCCGGTCGAGTAGGACAGCATCGCCACCCGCGGCTCGATGCCGAACTGCCGCGCCGTCTCGGCGGAGGAGACCGCGATGTCCGCCAGCTGCTCGGTGGTCGGCTCGGGGATCACCGCGCAGTCGCCGTAGACGAGCACCCGGTCGGCCAGGCACATCAGAAACACGCTGGACACTGTCGACACCCCGGGCTTGGTCTTGACGAACTCCAGCGCCGGCCGGATGGTGTGCGCGGTGGTATTGATAGCCCCGGAGACCATCCCGTCGGCCAGGCCCAGGTGCACCATCATTGTGCCGAAGTAAGAGATGTCGGGGATGATTTCCCGCGCCTTCTTTACCGTCATTCCCTTGTGCTTCCGGGCTTCGGCGTACGCCGCGGCGAAGCGTTCGACCAGCTCCGGATCCGTCGGCGACAGGATCCGGGCCTCGTCCAGATTCAGTCCAAGGCTGGAGGCCCGGGCGCGCACCTTGGTCTCATCTCCGAGCAGTGTCAGATCGGCCACACCCCGGCGGAGCAGGATCGCTGCCGCCTCGAGGATCCGGTCGTCGGAGGCTTCGGGCAGCAC
>JBKPNA010000379.1:0-4955 GCA_046765695.1 Actinomycetota bacterium
CCTCCAGGATCTCCGGCCACAGCCGGCGTAGGTCGGTCACGGTCAAGCCTGGTGCCGGTGAGGCGTCGGCCCGGGCCGGCGGTCCGGCGCCCAGGGCCGTGTCGTCGGACTCACCGCCGGCCGCCCCCCTCAGATCCTGCGACGGCGGTGCATCGACGCTCTCCGCCGGCTGGCGCGGCGCAGACGCAGGCTCGGCCGGCGGCGGCGGCGCTGTCGACGCTGGGGTGGTGTCAGCCACGCCGATCCGCCGCTCCAGCCGATCGAGCCGAGCATGGATGCCGCGATCGTCGACGTCGGCGCCGGGCAACAGCACCCGGGCGCACATCAGCTCAAGATGCAGCCGCGGCGCGGTGGTCCCCCGCATCTCGGTCAAGCCGGTCGCGATCACCTCGGCCGCCCGGGTCAGCTCGCCCGGCCCCAGCGACGCTGCCTGGGAGGCCAGCCGCTCAGCCTGATCGGGCGCGGCCTCGACCAGCCCGGAGGTGAGGGCGTCCGGCACGGCGGCGACCACCACCAGGTCACGCAGCCGCCGCAGCAGGTCCTCGGCGAACCGGCGGGGATCCTGACCGACCTCGATCACCTTGTCCACGCAGGAGAACACGCCACCGGCGTCTCCGGCGGCGAACGCATCGACGAACTCATCCAGCAGAGAGTCAGGGGTGTAGCCGAGCAGGGCCGTTGCCTGCCGGTACGCCACCCCGTTCTCGTCTGCCCCGCCGAGCAGCTGATCGAGTACCGAGAGCGAGTCGCGGACCGATCCCGCGCCGGCGCGTACGACCAGCGGCAGCACGGCGGGCTCGACGTTGATGCCCTCGGCCGCACACAGCTTGCCGAGGTAGTCGGTCAGCAGCCGCGGCGGCACCAGCCGGAAGGGATAGTGGTGGGTGCGGGAGCGGATGGTGCCGATCACCTTGTCAGGCTCAGTCGTCGCGAAGATGAACTTGACGTGCGGCGGCGGCTCCTCGACCAGCTTGAGCAGGGCGTTGAACCCGGCTGTGGTCACCATGTGCGCCTCGTCGACGATGTAGATCTTGTATCGGCTAGCGACAGGGGCGAAGAAGGCCCGCTCGCGCAGGTCGCGGGCGTCGTCCACCCCGCCGTGACTCGCCGCGTCGATCTCGATCACGTCGATGCTGCCCGGGGCCCCCCGGGCGAGGTCGCGGCAGGACTGGCACTGCCCACACGGAACGGCGATCGGCCCTTTCTCGCAGTTCAGGCAGCGAGCCAGGATCCGGGCCGAGGTCGTCTTGCCGCAGCCCCGTGGACCCGAGAACAGATAGGCGTGGCTCACCCGGTTGTTGGTCAGCGCGCGCTGCAGCGGCTCGATGACGTGGTCCTGGCCGATGACCTCGGCGAACGTGTCGGGCCGATACCGGCGATAGAGGGCGAGCGGTGCTGCGCTCGCCGGGGCCGGGGGTGCGTCGAACAGCTCCTCGGACTGGGTATGGACCACCGGCTCGTCGAGCCCGAAGTCGTCAACCGCAGGTTCAGCCACGACTTGCACCCTATTCCTCGCTGGTGACAGGGCCAGGGCATCGGGCCGTTCCGGACCAATCACCTTCGACCTGTCCAGTTCGGCCGCCCGCAGGCCACTTCGAGCCGAATCGCAGGAGATTTGCGGGGAGTCTCCCGTCTACCCTGCGAGGGTGACCATCCGAGTTGGCATCTCGGGCTGGACCTACCATCCCTGGCGCGGCGACTTCTATCCGCGCGGCCTGCGGCAGCGTGACGAGCTGGGCTTCGTCGCCGAGCGGATGAACAGTGTGGAGATCAATGGGAGCTTCTACTCGCTGCAGCGGCGGTCGGCGTACGCCAGTTGGGCCGCCGCGGTCCCGGAGGACTTCGTCTTCGCGGTCAAGGGTGGCCGGTTCATCACTCACATGAAAAAGCTGAGCGAGATCGAGACGCCACTGGCCAACTTCCTCGCCTCCGGCGTGCTCGCTCTGGACCGCAAGCTCGGGCCACTGCTGTGGCAGCTGCCACCGAACCTCGGCTTCAACGCGGATCGGATGGAGACGTTCCTCACCGCCCTTCCGCGTACGGCCGGCGCGGCGGCCGTTATCGCCGCCAATCGGGACCATCGGGTGCCGGACCACCACGCCCAGCTGACCGCCGCCCACCCGGACCATCCGCTGCGGCACGCCGTAGAGGTACGGCACGAGAGCTTCCGGACACCTGAGTTCTATGACTTGTTGCGGCGGCAGCATGTCGCGCTGGTGCTGGCCGACAACCCGGGTCAGTGGCCGATCATCGAAGAGCAGACCAGCGACTTGATGTACGTCCGGCTGCACGGACATGAAGAGCTGTACGCCAGCGGCTACAGCGACGAGCAGTTGGACGAGTGGGCGGGGCGGATTCGCGGCTGGAGCGAGGCCGGCCAGGACGTCTACGTCTACTGCGACAACGATGCCAAGGTGCGGGCGCCGTACGACGCGATGGGCCTGATGCGACGCCTTGGACTGGGGCGCTGAGCGTCGGGAATCGCCCGGTGCCTGGACGAACGCGAGCAGGCAATACTTCTCCGCCTGCGAGCGAGTGAGGAAGGCAGCGGTTGAGCGCGATGCGGGAAGCGGCCAATGAAGAGCCCCCCGCGTACCCGAAAGAGCTCACTTACCCTTGCTGCCGTCAAGCCCTGGGGGGGTTGGGTGAGGTATCGCCACGCGAGGGACCGGTAGTGAAGTGTACGTGATCTCGTAGCGGCGGCGAGTTTTGTCAGCACGAGCGGTCAGTATCGGTAGCAACGACAGGAGCCCTCTCGATGACCTCGACCACACCACCTCGCGCCATCGACCTGCGTATCGGCGCGCACCGGGTCTTCCTGCACCTGCTGGTCAACACCCTGCTCGTCGGCGTGATGAACTTCACCGTCTGGTTCGCGATCACCTTCTGGGTGTACTTGGAGACGAGGTCCGTGCTGGCCACCGGGATGGTGGCCGGGATCTTCCTGGTGGCCACGGCGCTGAGCGGCATCTGGTTCGGCAGCCTGGTCGACCACTACCGCAAGAAGCGTGTGATGCAGTTCTCGACGTTTGCCTCGCTCGCGCTCTACCTCGCCGCGTTCGTGATCTATCAGCTGACGCCCGCGGAGGTCTTCACCGATCCGGGCAGCGTGCGGCTGTGGCTGTTCATCGTGATCAGCATGATCGGCGTGATCGCGGGAAACGTCCGGAACATCGCCCTGCAGACCCTGGTCACGGTGCTGATCGAGGAGAAGCGACGGGACAAGGCCAATGGCCTGGTGGGGACCGCTACCGGCGTCACATTCCTGATCACCTCGGTGATCAGCGGCGTGCTGGTCGCTGCAGGTGGCATGTTCTACGTGCTGCTGCTCGCGCTGGCCGTGCTGCTGGTCGCCGCATGCCACCTCGGCCTCGTGAAGGTGGACGACAGGCCGCACCGGGAGGGGACGGAGCCTGAGCCGGCCACAGCGACCGACGTCACGGAGATTGCGGCTGTCGGGAAGGTCGACCTGCGTGGCACGCTGCGGGTCATCCGCGGGATTTCGGGCCTGCTCGCTCTGATCCTGTTCGGCTGCTTCAACAACTTCCTGGCCGGGGCGTTCATGGCATTGATGGACGCGTACGGCCTGTCGCTGATGTCGGTGCAGGCGTGGGGGCTGCTCTGGGGCGCACTCAGCGCTGTCTTCATCGTTGGTGGACTGACGGTGGCGAGGACCGGACTGAGCAGGAACCCGCTGCGGCTGCTGCTGCTGGTCAACCTGGTGCTGTGGAGCGTAACCATCCTGTTCCCGCTGCGGTCCTCGATCGTCCTGCTGACCATCGGCATGGCGATCTACATGCTCTTGATCCCCTACGCCGAGGCGTCCGAGCAGACGCTGTTGCAGAAGGTCGTGCCGTACGAGCGGCAGGGCCGGGTCTTCGGGTTCGCCCAGAGCGTGGAGCAGGCGGCGTCCCCGCTGACCGCATTCCTGATCGGACCGCTCACCCAGTTGATCTTCATCCCATTCATGACCGATGGAGCCGGGGCGGACATGATCGGCGGCTGGTTCGGCACCGGTGCCGATCGAGGTATCGCCTTGGTTTTCGTGTTGACGGGAGTGATCGGCCTGTTCGTGACGTTGCTGGCCATGCATAGCCGGTTCTACCGGCAGCTGAGCGAGCGGTACGCCTCGGCACCGGAGTCCGAACCGGAATCTGGTGAGCTGTCCAGCGAAATGGCGTAACCCACCGACGCCTCCGACGCTCGCTGAGGCCCGGTGAGCGTGAGGTGAGCTGCGGTGCTGTGCGCACCAGTCGCCCACCTATTTCCCTTGGGCTGGGCGGTTAGTGCGCAGTACGGCGGCCGACTCGCTCGGGTTGTGCCAGGCCGGTAAGGTTCCGCGCGGAGGATTCGCCTAGAGGCCTATGGCGCTCGCTTGGAAAGCGGGTTGGGTTCACGCCCTCGCGGGTTCGAATCCCGCATCCTCCGCCACCCTGACCAGGCACGACGCCGAGCCCCCGCGAAGGAACCCAGGGGCGCGGGCGCCGCAGTAGTCGGCCGCCGTCGCTGGTGTCGTTTCTCCGCACAAGGCCGCAAACGGGGCCAAATTTGGCGGTTTCGGGCGTCGTTCTTACGCACAAGGCCACAAATGGCCATCTTATGCAGCCGACCATCCCAGACCCCGGCCGACTTAAGCAGTGTTCTCCTTGGCAGCCGTCACCCTGATCGGGGTGAGGAGCTGGGAGACGTGTCCTAGCATCATGTCCGGCGGTGATCCGACGGCACATGGAGGCCCGTGATGGCTGCTGACTTCTCTGATCGAACCGATTTTGACAATGCGGAGCGTGGGCTGGTCGCTCGGCTTGAGCCGCCGACGATCACGAACGTTGAGGGTCGGCTGGTCTTCGATGCCGCGGCGTTGGCGGCAGCGACCGGGGGGCGATTGCCCGTCGACGGTGAACCCGAGTCTGTGGCGGCAGGGCCAAGCTGACGGCGATCCAGGGGCTGTTCGAGGT
>JBKPNA010000380.1:0-5043 GCA_046765695.1 Actinomycetota bacterium
GGCCGGAACGATGCTGCAGGAACAGATAGAAGGCTTCATGCATACCCCGGCGGTTGCGGGCGTCGCCCGTTAGGGCGGCCCGTCGGGATGGTGTACCCAGTTCGGCTCGTCGGCGAGCGGACAGTCCTTCGAGAGTTCACAGCCGAAGATCTCGACGCGGTCCATGCGATCGTCGGGGACGATCGGGTGACCAGGTGGTTGTCCTTCGACTCTCGTTCCCGGGACGAGGCGAGGGAGATGCTGGTCGGTGTCCTCAACCGGGCCCAGGCGGAGGACCGATCGGAGTACTACCTCGCCGTCACCCAGCTCGACGGCGACGCGCTCATCGGCTTCGTCCGGCTCGCCAAGAGCGGTGTGCAGGCCGGAAAACTCGGCTATGCAGTCAATGCCGACCACTGGCGGCGCGGGTACGCCCGTGATGCAGCCCGGACCATGACGTCGTTCGGCTTTCACCAGCTCGGACTTCATCGCATCAGCGCCGCAGTGGGGCCGGATAACTCGACGTCGAGGAACCTGCTGAAAGCTCTTGGCTTCGCCTACGAGGGACGCCTTCGCGATCACGTCTACACCAACGGCGCGTGGCGGGACAGCCTGCTGTACTCGGCGCTCGAGGACGAGTGGGCCGCCGGGGCCGAACCCGTTGTCTAGTGCCCTCCGTGAGATCTGCACCCTCTCTTTCGATCTGCACCCGTTGCTAGCGGTGCAGATCGAAGGGGAGGGTGCAGATCTGACGGAGGGCACTAGGCTCTCCGCCGATTAGTCGCCGGTGCGAGGTCGCCGTGGGTTGGCGCGCTCGACCAGCCGGCGCATGTGGGCCGGCAGCGTACCGGGCGGGCCACTGGGGCGGAGAAACTGCACTCCGGCCAACACCTGGGCGGCGAGGATCAGCACCAAGGTGAGTGCGAGGAGGACGGCGGCCGTGGCCGTCCAGCCGGCATCGGCGCATGCCGTCATGCAGGCAATCAGCGCGACGAGCGCGATCGCGTACGAGGCGAGGTGGGTGATCCAGGAGAGTCGTGCCTCCGCGTGCAGGTCCTCGGGCCGTACGCCGCGCCAGGAGGCCATCGCCCGGCGCCAGACCAGGAACTGGATGACGCAGGCGGCGAGCATCGCCACGGCGGCAACCAGCGCGGTCACGGCCCAGCCGCGACCTTCGGGTGCGCCGGTGAACGACGGATAGATGAGCAGTGCCACCGCCGAAAGGACTACAGCTGCCGCTGCACAGACCAGCCCTCCGTTGATCAGCCGCAGGTGCGGCGCCATCCGGGCGGCGATCGCCGGCTGTTCGGTGGAGCCGTACGCCGCGATCTCGCCCCCGGGGTGCTCCACGTCAGGCATGGTGTCGAGAATATTCCAGAGCAAGGGGGACGACCCCCTTGAACCCCGCGGGCGTGGCGAACTCAACGATCCGGAAGACACGCCCCACGGCGCTACTGACTAGCCTGGCCTCCATGCCGCGCGTGCTGACCCTGAGCGTCGACACCGAGCTGACCGCGTCCCGGTGGGAACAGGTGGAGCAGCTTCTCGACGCGGCACGCGCAAAGGACGGCTTCGCCGCCTTGAACGAGGCTGCGAGCCTGAACCTGCGCGATCCGCGCTCAGCCGCCCGGCACCTGTGCGCCGTGGAGTCCGGCAGCGTCGTCGGCTACGCGCAGTTGGACCCTGGCCCCGCTGTGAGCACCGGGTTCCTGGTCGTCGACCCCGTACATCGCCGGCGCGGCATCGGCGTACGGCTGGCGCAGGCCCTGACGGAGCAGGCGACGACTCCGCTCCAGCTCTGGGCCCCGGGAGACACCGCCGCGGCGCAGGCCCTGGCCGCTCGAGTAGGCCTGGTCGCCGTCCGGACCATAATGATCATGAGGCGACCCCTTGACGACCAGCTCCCCGCCCCCCGAGTGCCGGCCGGCATCACGATCCGCACCTTCCAGCCCGGCCGGGACGACCAGGCCTGGCTCGCGGTGAACGCCGAGGCGTTCGCAGACCATCCCGAACAGGGCGCGCTGACCGAGGCCGACCTGGCCGCCCGGATGGCCGAGCCCTGGTTCGACCCAGCGGGTTTCTTCGTCGCGCTGCGCGGGGACAGGATGGTGGGATTCCACTGGACCAAGCACCACGGAGACCATCTCGGCGAGGTTTACGTGCTCGGCGTGTCGCCTGCAGCAGGCGGGCGCGGGCTCGGCAAGGCCCTGCTGCTCACCGGTCTGCAGCACCTGCGGCGGGAGGGAGACTCCGTGGTGGAGCTGTACGTCGAAGCCGACAATGCCGACGCAGTTGGGCTCTACCGGGACTATGGCTTCACCACGGCGAGCCGTGATGTGATGTACGCGCAGCGCCCGATCGGCGCACGGCAGGAGAGCTGATGGAAGCCGTCGACACCTCGACCTCGGTTGAGGAGCTGCAGCCCGGAGCCTCCGACACAGCGGTGCCCGGACCGGAGCCACTGCCGGCCGATCGGTTCCTGGACCGCGAGCTGTCCTGGCTGGCCTTCAACAATCGGGTACTCGACCTGGCCAAGGACCGGCTTCGGGTGCCGCTGCTGGAGCGGGCGAAGTTCCTGGCGATCTTCGCCAACAACCTGGATGAGTTCTACATGGTCCGGGTGGCCGGACTGAAGCGCCGGATCGCGGCCGGGGTCGCGGTCCCGACGGTCAGCGGGATGATGCCCCGGGAGGTGCACGCGGCGATTCTCAGCCGGACCCGCGAGCTGGTCGCCGAGCACTCCCGCGTCTTCCAGGAGGAGGTCCGCCCCGAGCTGGCCGAGCAGGGCATTGTGATCCTGCGCTGGGACCAGCTGACCCCCGACGAGAAGGACCGGATGGACGATCTGTTCGCCGAACGGATCTTCCCGGTGCTCACCCCGCTCGCCGTCGACCCGTCCCACCCGTTCCCCTACATCTCCGGGCTGTCGATCAACCTGGCCGTGCTGGTGAAGAACCCGGAGACCGGCGTCCGCCAGTTCGCCCGGGTCAAGGTGCCGGCCGTGCTGTCTCGGTTCATCCCGTTGGCCGAAGGCCGCTACGTCGCCCTTGAGGACGTGATCGCGCGTCACCTCAGCCAGCTGTTCAGCGGCATGCAGGTGGTCGGCCACCACACCTTCCGGGTGACCCGCAACGAGGACGTCGAGGTCGAGGAGGACGACGCCGAGAACCTGCTGCTCGCCTTGGAGCGGGAACTGCTGCGGCGCCGGGTGGGTCGGCCGCCGGTTCGGCTGGAGGTCGAGGACGACATCGACCCCAAGATGTTGGAGCTGTTGATCAGCGAGCTGGACATCAGTGAGAAGGAGGTCTTCTACGTTCCGGGACCCCTTGACCTGACCGGACTGTTCTCGCTGGCCGACATCGACCGGGCCGAGCTCAAGTTCCCGGCGTTCCTGCCCTCCACCCATCCGCACCTGGCGGAGGTGGAGACGGCGTCGCCGGCCGACATGTTCGCCGCACTGAAGCAACGTGACGTGCTGCTGCACCACCCGTACGACTCCTTCGCAACCAGCGTGCAGCGGTTCATCGAACAGGCTGCCGATGACGAGCACGTGCTGGCGATCAAGCAGACGCTGTACCGGACAACCTCGGGTGACTCGCCGATCGTCGATGCGCTGGTCGAGGCGGCTGATCGCGGCAAGCAGGTGCTGGCTCTGGTTGAGATCAAGGCCCGTTTCGACGAGCAGACCAACATCGCCTGGGCCCGGCGACTGGAACGCCACGGATGCCATGTGGTGTACGGGATGCTGGGCCTGAAGACCCACTGCAAGCTGTCCATGGTGGTTCGCGACGAACCCGAGGGATTGCGCCGCTACGTGCACATCGGCACCGGCAACTACAACCCCAAGACTGCCCGGCTGTACGAGGACATGGGGCTGCTCACGGCCAACCCGATCATCACCGACGACGTCGGGCGGCTGTTCAACCACCTGTCCGGGATGAGCCAGGAGACCCGCTACAAGCGGCTGCTGGTGGCTCCGCATGGCATCCGCGCCGGCCTGCTCGACCGAATCCACAACGAGATCGCGAACGCCGAGGACGGCAAACCCGCCGGGATCCGGATCAAGATCAATGCGCTGGTGGACGAGGCGCTGAGCGACGCGCTGTACCGCGCGTCGCAGGCCGGCGTACCGGTCGACCTCTGGGTCCGCGGAACATGCACCATACGTCCCGGTGCCCCGGGGCTGAGCGAGAACATCCGGGTGCGCAGCATCCTCGGCCGCTTTCTGGAGCACAGCCGGCTGTTCTGGTTCGCCAACGGCGGGTCACCCACCGTCGGCATCGGGTCGGCGGACCTGATGCACCGCAACCTCGACCGGCGGGTGGAGGTGCTGGCCTCGATCACCAACCCCGCTCATATTGCGGAGATCAGCGACCTGTTCGACATCGCCTTCGCCAAGACGACGGCGTCATGGAAGCTGCAGCCGGACGGCACCTGGATCCCGTTCACCACCGATGCCGAGGGCCGCCCGCTGCTGGACATGCAGGAGTACCTGATCAACGCCACGAGCCGGCGCCGGGCCGCGGCGAAGTAGCCCGGACCGTGGCCGTGCGCGCGCCGGAACACCGCAAGGCCGCGGTAGCCAACCCGGCCAAGCCCACACTGGCCGGTGGTGCGGTGGTGACCCGGCCCCATCCGCTGCGCGGTGTCGAGGTGCTGATCATCCACCGGAAGCGCTACGACGACTGGACGCTGCCCAAGGGCAAAGTCGACCCGGGCGAGACGCTGCCGGAGTGCGCGGTGCGGGAGGTCCGGGAGGAGACGGGAGTCACCATCCGGCTCGGCGTACCGCTGGACCGGATCAGCTACGAGGCCGGTGAGGCGGGCCTGAAGAAGGTCGACTACTGGGGCGGCATCGTGCTCTCCACGGTGTCCCGGGCGCCGGACGACGAGGTCGACATGGTCTCCTGGCTGCCGGTACGCGCGGCCCTCGCCCGGCTCAGCTATGCCCATGATCACTTCCTGGTGCAGCAGTACTTGGACCAACCGGCGACCACTCCGTTGATCCTGGTCCGGCACGCCAAGGCGATGGACCGCAAGGACTGGTCGCGGAAGGACACCCTC
>JBKPNA010000381.1:0-10551 GCA_046765695.1 Actinomycetota bacterium
GGTGCTGCCGCGGTGGTGTGGGTGGTACGGGTCGGCGATATCGGCGCCCGGGCAGTGTGGAACCCGAGCAGTCCGGGACTCTTGGGGCTCCTACCCTTTTAGTGCCTTCAACGCACTTCGCTGCCTTTAGTCAGGCTTCGCGGCCGCTATAGGGGCAGCGAAGGTGGAGTAAGTGCAGCGAAGTCAGTTAAGGCAGTGGCCTGGCGATATCCGGAATAGCTCAGGCGTCGACGCCGAGACTCTCATTGAGCGCCAGAGTGAAACCGGTGATATCCGGCAACGGACGGCCGTCGACCCAGTCCACCGCCACCGCGCCGCTCAAGCTACTGGTCCAGAACGCTCCACCCGCCTGCTGCAGGTCCAGCACGGTTGCCGGCCTAATCTGCACCGGGGTCGCCCGCTCGGCCAGCAGGTCCAGCGCCTCGCGACGGGTCACTCCGGGCAGTACAGCCTCATCCAGCGGAGGCGTGCACCACTGCCCGGCGGCGTCCAACCAGAACAGGTTGCCGCGCGATGTCTCGGCAATGAATCCGGCCTGAGTGAAGTACGGCAGCGCAGGGTCGGTAAGCCGCTCGGCCTGCTCCAGGTCCTTTCGGTCGAGCCACTTGTGCCGCCAGGATCTTTCCGGCCGGTCCGCCTGGACCAGCGCGCAGCGGACGATCCGCGGCGGCAGCCGGCGGGAGGTGATCTGCACGGCCAGCGACCCCTGGTCGGCATGGGCGGTGATCCGCAGAGCGGACCGCTCGCCGAGATCGGTGTCGGCGAGATGCTGGCCGATCCGGGCCGCCAACTCGTTGGGCAACCCGAGACCGTACAGCTCGCGACACGAGCGGTCCAGCCGGGCCAGATGGCCGGCCAGCCGGACGGCCGCGCCACGGTTCACCAGAACCGACTCGAACACACCGGCGGCCAGCAGCTGAGGGTCGGGTGGACCGGGCTCGTCGGCGAGGTCGTCGGCGAGCCGAGCACCGGCTGCGGTGACCAGTGGGGACGCCTTGTGCAGACACTCGTACCACTCCCGGATCGGCACACTGTCCACAGTGATCCCGCCACCCACCCCAAGCTCTACCCGCTTCCCGACAGCCTCGAAAGTGCGGATGATCACGCTCAGGTCGGTCCCAGCGGTCGGACTGATCAGACCCAGGCATCCGGTGTACGCGCCACGCGGCTCGACCTCGACTGCGGCGATGCCCTGTTGTGCGGCAAGCTTCGGCGCGCCGGTGACCGAGCCCGGCGGGAACGTCGCACGCAGCAGGTCGGCGATACCGGTCTTGTCGGCCAGCTCACCGTGCACCGTCGAGACCAGGTGCCAGACCCCCGGATGCGGCTGCACCCCGAGCAACTCGTCGACTTCAACCGTGCCGGGCCGGCAGACCTTGGAGAGGTCGTTGCGGATCAGGTCCACGATCATGATGTTCTCGGCCGCGTCCTTGGCCGAGGCCCGCAGCGAGGCCTCTCCGACAACCGTGCGCGGGGCGGTGCCCTTGATGGGCGCGCTGGTGACCCGGCGGCCGCGGACCCGCAGGAACAGCTCGGGGCTGAAGCTCAGCACCGCCCGGGCAGGTCCGTCGGCGGCAGGCCTGCTGACCAGTCCGGCGTACGCGGGCCGCAGCCGGCTCGCAACCTGCGCGAACACGATTGGTGGGGAACAGGCCAGCCGGCCGTGCAGCCGAATGCAGAGGTTCATCTGATAGAAGTCACCGCGGTGGATCCGGCCGATCACGTCCTCGACCGCGGCCAGGTAGCCGGCCCGCCGTGACGCCACGTCGCCGATCAGGTCGAAGGCCGTGGTCAGAGGCCCTGAGCGGGTGGGCTCGGTGGTACGCGTGAGGAGCCGGCGCCAGCCGGCGAGCGCCCGCTGATCGGCGGCCTCCCGCCCGCGCAGACCCAGCGACTCGAACGACCAGCCCTCCGCCGGACGCCAGCGCAGCAGTGAGTCGTAGAACGCGATCGCCGAGGACCCCGATGTGTACCCGAGCACCACCAGCCAGCCACCACCCACCAGGTCGTCCACGGACGCCGGCAGCTCTGGCTGGTCCGCGAGCTCGGCGAACCCGTCGGGAGCGTCTCGTGGTTCGTGGTGCCGCAGCGGCGCCCGGAACAGCAGCAGGCCGCCGCCGAACCAGTCGCCCCACAGCACGCCCGGCTGGTTGTCCGGCTGATCCTTCGATACCAGGCCGGTGATAACCGCCTCCGGCTGGCTCTCGACGGCGATCGGCACGCGGTACGGACGGCCGGGCCAGCCGGCGAGGTCCGGCTCAGTCACGTGCCAGGGCGTGCAGGATCCGGTCGGCACTGCCGCCGAGCCCCAGCTGCTCGGCGATCTGGCCGAACGCCTCAGGATGGGCCGGCACTCTCGGCCGCCGCAGGTCGTCCCAGTGCACCGCCAGGTCGAGGTCACGAGCGACGGCGACCACGGTTGGGGCGACCGCGAGATAGTCGATGGCGGTGGCCAGTTTCGCCCGAACGCCGCCACTGATCCGGCTGCCCGGGCGGCTGGCTTCGGCCAGGATCCCGTCCAGGTTGGCGTAGCTGGCGAGCAGGCTGGCCGCACTCTTCTCTCCGATCCCCGCCACACCGGGCAGCCCATCGGAGGCGTCGCCGCGCAGCGTCGCGTAGTCGACGTACGCGGCGGCGGGGATGCCGTATTTCGCCCGCACCCAGGCATCGTCGACCACCTCGTGCTTGCCGACCCCCCGCGCGATGTACAGCACCCGCACCGAACGCGAGTCGTCGACCACCTGGAACAGGTCCCGGTCACCGGTCACCACGTCGACCGGCATCGGAGCGGTGGCGGCAAGTGTGCCGATCACGTCGTCGGCCTCGTAGCCGTTCTTGCCGACGACGGCGATACCCAGGGCCTCCAGAGTGATCAGGATCAACGGCACCTGAACCGCCAGGCCGTCCGGTGCCTGCTCCGGAGCCGTGCCGGCGGAACTGGCCATCTCGCGGACCTGTGAATCCCCGGGTCCGGCGACGCGGTGGGCCTTGTAGGACGGGAGCAGGTCGACCCGCCATTGTGGGCGCCAGTCGTTGTCCCAGCAGCACACCAGATGGGACGGGCCATAGCTGTCGACCAGTCGGCTGATGAAGTCCAGGAGTCCCCGTAGTGCGTTGATCGGAGTTCCGTCCGGAGCCCGTATTGAGTCGGGAACCCCGTAAAAGGCCCGAAAATAAAGCGATGCCGTGTCCAAAAGCATAATTTTCGCCGAGTGCACAGGCAGATACTGGCACGATGGCCACCATGGAGAAGCTCGACCGGCGAATCCTTGCGCTGCTCGCGCGCGACGGCCGAATGTCCTACACCGACATCGGCAAGGAAACAGGCCTGTCGACCTCCGCAGCTCAGCAGCGTGTTCGGCGGCTGGAACAGCGCGGCGTGATCAAGGGCTATACCGCTATTTTGGATTCCGCCGAACTGGGCCTGATGGTCACCGCTTTCGTCGCGATCAAGCCGTTCGATCCCGGCCAGGCCGATGACACTCCGGACCGGCTGCAGGAAATCCCGGAGATCATCTCCTGTTACTCGGTGGCAGGTGATGCGAGTTACCTGCTCAAGGTCCAGGTGCCGAGCATGGCCCACCTGGAAGCACTGCTCGCGCGGATCCGGTCCGCCGGTAAGGTGTCGACGCACACCACAACGGTGCTGTCCATCCCGTACGAGGACCGGCCGCCGATCTGAGCACTCGCGTCTCCACGCCCCGCGTCTTCCTCCGCGGCCGCATCTACGCGCCGGGCTGTCCGGGCGCCACCGCGCTGGTCAGCAAGGGCGATCGCATCATCTTCGTCGGAGATGACGACAGCGCCCGCCGCTGGGGCAACGGCGCCGCCGAGGTGGACCTGGAGGGCCGGCTGGTGACCCCGGCCTTCGTCGATGCGCACCTGCATGCGGTGCAGGCCGGGCTGGTCGCGGCTGGGTTGGACCTACACGATGCGGGCAGCCGTACCGAGGTGCTGGACCGGGTGGCGGCGTACGCAGCTCAGCGGCCGGCCGGCGTGATCGTCGGCCAGGGCTGGGACGAGCGGGCCTGGCCTGACCCGCGGCCGCCGACCGGCGCAGAGCTGGACCGCGCGGCGGGCGGCCGGCTCGTCTACCTCGCCCGCGTGGACGTGCACTCCGCGGTGGTCTCCACACCGGTGCTCGAGCGACTGCCGGACCTCGCCATGACCGAGGGCTTCGGTCCGAACGGGATGTTGACCAAGGAGGCCCACCACCGAAGCCGCATCCTGGTCAACGCCTTGTTCGACGATGCGGAGCGGCGTACGGCGGCGCGCCGTACGCTGCGCCGCGCGGCGGAGCTGGGCGTGGCCACTGTGCATGAGCTGGGCGGTCCGCACCTCGCTCCGCTGGAGGACCTGGTTCGGGTGCGCGAGGTCGGCACGGAGCTCGGCATTCGCGTCGTGACCTACTGGGGTGAGCTGGCATCGCAGGTCGCCGTGGACCGGGCCCGCGCCGTGGGCGCTTCCGGCCTAGCGGGGGACCTGTGCGTCGACGGCTCGATCGGCTCGCGTACGGCGGCCCTCCTTGCACCGTACGCAGATGCAGAGAGCCAAGGTGCCCGCTACCTCGACGAGGAGCAGATCGCGGAGCACGTGGTCGCCTGCGCCCGTACCGGCCTGCAGGCCGGGTTCCACTGCATCGGCGACGACGCGGTCGCGACGGCAGTCGCCGGATTGCGCCGGGCAGCCGAGCGAGTCGGTACCGACCGGATCCGAGCCGGGCGGCACCGGCTGGAGCATCTCGAGATGGTCGCAGCCGAGGACATACCGACCTTGGCTCGACTCGGGGTGGTCGCCAGCGTGCAACCCGCATTCGACGCGCTCTGGGGTGGCCCGGGGGAGCTGTACGAGACCAGACTCGGATCCCTGCGGTCGCAGACGATGAATCCGCTGGGATCCCTGCACCGGGCCGGGGTACCGCTGGCCTTCGGTACGGACGCGCCGGTCACGCCGCTGGCCGGCTGGGCCATGGTGCGGGCTGCCGTCGAGCACTCCCGGCCGAGTGAGCGGCTACCGCTTGGCGACGCGCTGGCGGCAGCCACGTACGGCGGTCAGTGGGCCGGACGTGTCGATCGCGCCGGAACGCTGGAGGGCGACGCGCTGGCCAGCTTTGCCGTCTGGGACGTGCGGCCGGAGCCGACCCCGGGCGTGCCCGATCTGCCCGCTCTGGAAGCCGGCGCAGCGCTCCCGCGCTGCTTGCTGACCGTGGCAGGGGGCCGGGTCGCTTTCCGATCGGACGCGGAGCCGGTTGGGTAGGCTCGGCGTCGTGCTCCTGCCGGACCGCCGCCAGCTCGCAGGTCTTCGGGCCGCGGTAGCGGTGCTCTCGGGTGTGACGCTCGGTCTGAGCTGGCAGCCGGTCGGCTGGTGGCCGCTGCTGGCGCTGAGCATCCCGGCGTTCACCTTGACCGTCCGTAACCAGCGGCCGCTGCGCGCGTTCGGGCTCGGCTACCTCTTCGGACTGGCCCTGCTGAGCGTTGCGGTGGGCTGGCTGCACGTGCTCGGCTGGTGGGTTGCCGCTGTGCTGATCGTGTTCGAGGCGCTGTTCTTCGGTGTCCTTGGTCTGCTGCTCAGCCTGGCGTGCCGCTTGCGGTGGTGGCCGGTGGCGGCGGCCGCTGCCTGGGTGTTGGTCGAGTACGCGTACGGTCAGGTCCCGTTCGGCGGCTTCGGCTGGGTCCGGCTCGCGTACGCTGCCGTCGACACGCCGCTCAGCGGGTTCCTGCCGGTGATCGGCGTTGCGGGCCTGTCCTTCGTCGTCGCGCTGGTGGCCGAGATCATCGCCTGGTGCGCGCTGACTCTGTGGTCCATGCGGACGGCTTCGGGCCCGCGCCGCCGCCCACGAACCTTCGTGCTGCCGGTGACCGCGCTGGTTGCCCTGCTGGCAGTCCCGGCGGGGCTGCGGCTGTACCAGGTCGAGCCCGAGCAGCCGGCCGCCGGGCAGGTCATGGTCGGGATCGTGCAGGGCAACATCCCCGGCCGCGGCATCGAGGCCATGGGACGGGCCCGCTCAGTGACCAACAACCACCTGTCCGAGACGGTGAACCTGATGACCCGGGTACGGCTCGGCCAGCAGCCGCAGCCCGACTTCCTGCTCTGGCCGGAGAACTCCACCGACATCGACCCGACCGTCGACCCAATCACCCGGCTCACCGTGGACGCCGCCGCCAAGGTCGCCGGCCGTCCGATCCTGATTGGCGCGGTGATGGAGGGACCTGGCGAGGACGAGCGGCAGACCACTGCCCTGTGGTGGGAGCCGGGCCGTGGCCCGCAGGCAAGGTATGACAAGCGGAACCTGGTGCCCTTCGGGGAGTGGATTCCGTTCCGCGACCAGCTCAAACCGCTCTTCCCGATCCTGGAGCGCGTCGGGGCTCAGTCGGTTCCCGGTACCAAACCCGGAGTGCTGACCGTCGACGTCGGCGGCCGGATGCTCCGGCTGGGCGACGTGATCTGCTTCGAGCTCGCCTACGACAAGACCGTCTACGAGGTCGTGCGAGGTGGCGCGCAGGTGCTGCTCGTGCAGAGCAACAACGCCACCTACGGTGGCACGGGGCAGATCGAGCAGCAGTTCGCGATCACCCGGGCGCGTGCCATGGAGGCGCGGCGTGAGGTGGCAGTCGCCACCACCAACAGCGTGTCGGGTTTCATCGACCGCAACGGGCGCGTGGTCTACCGCACCCGCGAGTTCACCGCCGACAGCCTGGTGGTGTCGATTCCGCTGCGCTCAGCCCTGACCCCGGCACTGACCGTCGCGCCGTGGCTGGAGCGGGGGCTTGCCGCGCTCGCCATCGTCGCGGCAGCCATGGGGGCGTTCGCCCGCCGACGCACCAGGCGGAGCGGCGCTCAGCTGGAGGCGGACGACGTCGATACGCCACCCTCTGTCGTGGATGCGGTGCGATGAGCGAGCCGGCGACCGGCGGGCTGGGGCGGATCCTGGTCATCATCCCGACGTACAACGAGGCCGACAACATCGGGATGATCGTGGAGCGAGTGCGCCGGGCGGTGCCGGCGGCGCACATCCTGATCGTTGACGACAACTCCCCGGATGGTACGGGGCGGCTGGCCGACGAGCTGAGCGCCGCGGACGACCACATCCACGTGCTGCACCGGCTGGGCAAGGAGGGCCTCGGTGCCGCGTACCTGGCGGGGTTTGGCTGGGGAATCGACGAGGGGTACGACGTCCTGGTCGAGATGGACGCCGACGGATCCCATCAGCCCGAGCAGCTGCCGACGCTTCTTGCCGCCCTGTCCGACGCCGATCTGGTGCTGGGGTCGCGCTGGGTCGAAGGCGGGGAGGTCGTGAACTGGCCGAAGTCCCGTGAAATCTTGTCGCGGGCGGGCAACCTTTGGACCCGGCTGGCCCTCGGGATTCCGCTCCGGGACGCCACCGGGGGGTATCGAGTATTCCGTCGGGACACCTTGCTGGGTCTTGGTTTGAACGACGTCGCTTCTGCGGGATACTGCTTTCAGGTCGACCTGGCGTGGCGGGGGCTGAAGGCGGGCTACCGGGTGATCGAGGTGCCCATCATCTTCGTCGAACGGGAGCGCGGAGACTCCAAGATGAGCCGGAAAATCGTGATCGAGGCGTTGGTCCGCACCACGCTGTGGGGAATAGCACATCGCGCCGAACAACTGCGCCGTCGGTTGGGCCGGCGTGAGGTGACCGGGTGAGGCTGAAACGGGGCTGGCCGCTTCTTCTTCTCATTCTGATCCTGGTGGGGCTGCCAATCCTCGAGGTCTGGATCATGGTCCAGGTCGCGCAGGAGCTCGGGATCTGGGCGATGTTGGCGACGCTCGTCATCCATGCGCTGGGCGGCGGCCTGTTGATGCGCTACGAGGGGATACGGGCCTGGCAGGCGCTGACGACCGCCTATACCACCGGGAAGGTGCCGACCGGTCAGCTTGCCGACGCGGCGCTGATCCTGATGGGCGGGATCCTGCTACTGATGCCCGGATACGTGACGGACGTGGTCGGGTTTTTGTTCTTGTTCCGGTGGACCCGGCCTTTTGCCCGCAAGATGATCGCCTTCTTCGTGGCCCGGCGAAGCAGGCAGGTGACGGCTCCGCGGCACCGTTCGGGGCCAGGCGGCTCATTCCCCGGCCGGGCGCCGAACGGGTCGGGGCAGCAGCCAGACGGTCCGACCATCATCCCCGGTGAGGTCGAGTGAGCTCGGGAGGAAGACGGCAGCCGTGCGGACGACCGGGTGCGAGCGGACCTAGATCGATTAGGCCGTCTTCTTGGGCCGGGTGCCCCGCGCGTAGTTGGGGCCGAGGCTGCCCGACCTGAGCAGGCTGAGCCGCTCGGCCAGCAGGTCCTCCAACTCGGCGATGGAACGGCGCTCCCGCAGCATGTCCCAGTGCGTACGCGCCGGCTTCTCCTCTTTCAGTTCGGGCTTCTCCCCGTCGGAGCGCAGCGACTCAGCACCGCACCGCGGGCACTCCCAAACCGAGGGGATGTCCGCCTCGGCGGCGAAGACCAGGCTGAAGTGGTGTTCCCGTGGGCAGTCGTAGCTCACCTCCTGGCGGGCCGCGAACTCCACGCCCGCCTCGTCCTCGAAGCTCTTGGCCCCGAGCCCGGTGCCCCTCAATGAACGATCGGCCATGCGAACCTCCGTCGTGATCCTGACGCTGCCAATTCCCCGAGAGGTTGAACTCCCCGGCCCGGACGTTTGTTCCTGGACCGCCCTATACCGCGTATTCGGAGACCTTGGCCGGTTGTCTTGGAGGCGACTTGACCCCGATCATGGCCAGCGCGCCGGCCAGGAGGACCAACGCGATACCTACGATACCGATTCGATCGGAGAACAGACCAGAGAACAGCGCGAACAGCCCCGGCGCCAGGAACGATGCCGCCCGACCCGTGGTGGCGTACAGACCGAACATCTCGCCCTCCCGGCCGGCCGGAGCAACCTGGGCCAGGAACGACCGTGAGCTGGCCTGGGCCGGTCCAACCCACAAGGTGAGGATCAGACCGAAGATCCAGAACATGGTGGTGCCCTGGGCGAAGAGCAGGATCAGCGACGTGCTGACCAGGCCGATCAGGGAGATCATGATGACGCGTTTGGGGCCGATCACGTCCTCCACCCGGCCCAGCACCAGCGCGCCCAGGGCGGCGGTGACATTGGCCACGATGCCGAAGATGAGCACGGTGTCCTGGGCCATGCCGTAGACGCTGACGGCGAGGATGGCCCCGAAGGAGAACACGGCGGCCAGCCCGTCCCGGTACAGGGCGGAGGCGATCAGAAACCACACCGAGTTCCGGTCGCGGATCCAGAGACTCTTCACATCCGCCAGCAGCAGCGCGTACGAGCGGAAGAAGCTGACCCGGCGCCGGGACGGGCCTGGCGGTTTCTCCGGCACGGCGAACAGCACGGGGAGGGCGAAGACCGCGAACCACGCCGCCGCGAAGACCGCCAGGGTCCGGATGTTGAGCCCACCCTCGGAGGTCACGCCGAACCAGCCGACATCGGGCGCGATGAATCCGACGTAGCAGATCAGCAGCAGCACGATGCCGCCGAGATAGCCCATCGACCAGCCGAAGCCAGAAACCCGGCCGACCGTGTCCGGGGTGGAGACCTGCGGCAGCATCGCGTTGTAGGACACCCCGGCGAACTCGGAGAACACCGCACCGGCGGCCAGCAGCAGCAGCGCGATCCACAGGTAGCTCGGCTCGTTCCGCACCGTGTACATGGCCAGCATGGTCGCCACGACCAGTCCGGTCCAGATGGCGAGGCTGCGCTTGCGGTGACCGCCGGCGTCGGCGCGCTGGCCGGTCACCGGGGCGATCAAGGCGATCAGCAGCCCTGCCGCGGCGCTCGACATGCCCAGCCAGGTGTTGGCGCTGAGACCGCTCGGCTCCGCATTCCCGACCACGCCGCGTACGACGTACGGGCCGAAGACGAAAGAGGTGATGACGGCGTTCCAGGCCGCCGAGCCCCAGTCCCAGAGGCTCCAGGCGAGCACGACCCGGCGGCGGATGGAAGTGGTCACGCCTGATCCTGCTGCGTTGAGCCGGGAAGGCTCCAGAGGCCATGCCGCACGAGGACATCCTTCAAGATCTCGATCCGGTCGGTGAAGATTCCGTCAACTCCGAGGGCGATCAGGTCTTCCATCGTGTCCGCGTCGTCCACCGTCCAGACCTGGACGCGCTTGCCGACCCTGTGTACGGCTTGCACCAGGCGGGGGGTAAGAATGGTGAGCCGGCGGCCCCGGAACCGGTAGGCCACCGGCACCTGCAGCACCGGAGCGGCACTGTTCAGGGCCCAGGTCAGCCAGGGAACGAACCGGTTGACCGCGACGCCTGCGAAGCTGGCCGCCGACGCGACCCGCGGACCGAGAAGGCGACGCAGCCGGTGCAGCCGAGCGACGCTGAAGGAGCCGACGCACACCCGCTCGTACGCCTCATGCTCGGCGATCACCGCGGCAAGCAGGTCCACGGCGGCGTCGGACTTGGCATCGATGTTGAACCGGGCCTCGGGAAAGTCCGTGAGCAGTTCCGACATCAGGGGGATCGGGTCCCGGCCACCGATCCGGGCGTGGGCGACCTCGGTGTAGGGC
>JBKPNA010000382.1:0-5388 GCA_046765695.1 Actinomycetota bacterium
CCGCGGAACTCCGACGCAGGTTCGGTCAGGCCGGTCTCGATCGTGCCCGCACCCGGTACTCCTGGGCCCAGGTCGCCCTGGAGACCGACGCCGTCTACTCCGAACTCGTCCCCGCTGAGCACGCCGACGCTCGGCGGTCGAGCGGGGGAGCGCTACAGGGTAATTACCTATAGGTTGTTTGGGTCCTTCGGGGAGAGGGTAGCGGTCGGCGATGCGAGTACTCGGTCTCAACGCGGTCTTCCACGACTCGGCGGCAGCCGTCGTGGTCGACGGCCGGGTGATCGCGGCCGCGGAGGAGGAGCGGTTCACCCGTCGCAAGCACGCCAAGCGTGCCGTGCCGTTCTCGGCGTGGGAGCTGCCGGAGCAGGCGATCGACTGGACGCTCAGCGAGGCTGGACTTGAGGCAGCCGATCTCGACGCGGTGGCGTACTCGTACGACCCTGCGCTGGTGGATCCCGATTCCGAGGGCCTGGATCCGATGTGGGAGCGGCTGCGCACCACGTACGCGACCCGGGCACCGATGTTCCTCAAGACCGCACTGCCGGGCTATGACGGCAAGCGGTTCCACTTCATCCGGCATCACGTCGCCCACGCCGCTTCGGCCGGTCTCGCGGCGCCCTTCGACGACAGCGGCACGGTGGGCGACTGCGCCGTGCTCGTGGCCGACGGCAGGGGAGAGTCGACCTCGATGCTGTCGGGTGAGTACCGCGGCACCAAGCTGGACATCCTCGCCGCTCAGTCCCTGCCGCACTCGCTGGGCCTGCTGTACGAGGACTTGACGGCATATCTCGGCTTCGAGCGCTCCAGCGACGAGTACAAGGTCATGGCGCTGGCCAGCTACGGCACCCCGAGGCACCTCGACCTGTTCCGCACGCTGGTCCATGCCACTTCCGACGGTGGCTTCCGCACGCATCCGGTTGACTGGGCCGCCCTCGCGCCACAGCGGCGTCCCGGGAGTGAGGACTTCGACGAGCGGCATGCCGACCTCGCCTCCAGCGTGCAGACCGTGCTCGAGGAAGTGCTGCTGCAGCTATGCCACTGGTTGGCCGAACGCACCTCGTCAGATCGGCTCGCACTGGCCGGAGGCACCGCGCTGAACTGTGTCGCCAACACCAGGCTGGTGGCGGAAGGGCCGTTCCGGCAGATCTGGCCGCAGCCGGCGGCCGGGGACTCCGGTACGGCACTCGGAGCTGCGCTCACTGTGGCGGCAGAGGCCGGCGACGCGATCGAGCCGATGACCACGGCAGCACTCGGCCGCGGCTGGAGCGATCGCGAGATCGAGCAGATGCTGAGCACCGCGCGGGTGCGGTACGAGCGGCCGGCGAGCATCGCCGAGGCGGCCGCCGAAGTGATCGCGGACAACGGCGTGGTGGGCTGGTTCCAGGGGCGTGCCGAGTACGGCCCGCGGGCCCTCGGACAGCGTTCGTTGCTCGCCCATCCCGCACGTGTGGACAACGTGGAACGCCTCAACCAGATCAAGGGCCGGGAGCAGTTCCGGCCGGTGGCGCCCATGGTGCTGGCCGACCGGGCCGCCGGGATCTTTCGCCGCGGGCCGCTGCCGAGCCCCTACATGCTGTTCGTCCACGACGTCGTACCCGAGTGGCGGGACCGGCTGTGCGCGGTCACCCATGTCGACGGCACCGCCCGGATCCAGACGGTCGACCCGGCCGACAATCCACTTGTCGCGGAACTGCTGACCGCTTTTGAGCGGCGGACCGGCATCCCCGTCGTGGTCAACACGAGCTTCAACACGGCCGGCCGGCCGATGGTGGACAGCCCGCGGGACGCCTTGGAGGTGTTCGGCTCCGCCCCCGTCGATGCGCTCGCGATCGGCCCGTTCCTGGTCCGCCGGCGATGACTTCCCCAGGCGACACGGAGGCTTTCGCACGCCTCGACTACACCGTCGTCATCCCGACCATCGGCCGGGCAGGGTTGGCGGGTCTCGTCGCAGGAGTCGACGCCGAACCGCGGCCCCGCGCCATCGTGGTCGTCGACGACCGACCGGAACCGGGCGAGCCGCTCTCGCTCCCGCTCACCAAGACGGCCCTACGGGTGGTGCGCTCCGGCGGTCGTGGCCCGGCGGCAGCGCGGAACGCCGGCTGGCGGGCCGCCGAGAGCGAGTGGGTCGCCTTCCTCGACGACGACGTGGAGCCCGCCGCGGACTGGAACCGCCAGCTCGCCGCCGACCTGGCCGGGCTTTCCGAACGCGTCGCGGGTTCCCAGGCTCGGCTGCAGGTACCGGTGCGGGTGGACCGACGGCTGACCGACGAGGAACGGCGCACCACCGGCCTGGTCGGCGCCCCGTGGATCACTGCCGACATGGCATACCGACGCTCCGCCCTGCTGGCCACCGGCGGCTTCGACGAACGCTTTCCACGCGCCTTCCGGGAGGACTCCGATCTCGCGCTGCGCGTGCTCCGGGCCGGCTGGATCATTGCCTGGGGACGGCGGCGCACGTCGCATCCGCTGGTCGCGCGAGGCGGCTGGCGTGGAATACTGCGGGCCCAGGCCGGGAACGCCGACAACGCCCTGCTCCGGGCGAAGTACGGGCGCGGCTGGCGCCGGCTCACCCAGGCAGGTCCGGGCCGGACCGGTCTGCACCTGTTGAGCTGCGCCGCGGCTGCCGTGGCAGGGGTCGGTCTGCTCGCAGATCGGCGGCGCACCACGCTGGCCGGCGCCGTGCTCTGGACCACGCTGACCGCGGAGTTCGCCGTCCGCAGGATTCTGCCGGGCCCGCGGACCGGCTCCGAATTGGCCGCGATGATCTTTACTAGTGCCATGATTCCGCCACTGGCGATCTGGCACCGCCTCTGCGGCGAGCTCCGCTGGAGGGTGATCGGTGCGCACTGGTGGCGGTCCGGCTTCCGGCCCCTGGCGGTGCTCTTCGACCGCGACGGAACGCTGATGCACAACGTCCCCTACCTGAGCGACCCGGATCTCGTCCGGCCGGTCGCGGGTGCCCGCCGCAGCCTTGCCGCTCTGCGCCGTAAAGGGATCGCGGTCGGGGTCGTCAGCAACCAGTCGGGCGTGGCGCGCGGACTCATCTCCGATTCGGAGTTGGCGCAGGTGAACGCGAAGGTCGAGGACCTGCTGGGCCCCTTCGACACCTGGCAGATCTGCCGGCACCACCCCGAGGACGGCTGCGACTGCCGCAAGCCCGAACCGGGCATGGTGCACGCGGCGGCTCGGGAGCTCGGCGTCCGGCCGTCGGACTGCGTGCTGATCGGCGACACCGGAGCCGACGTCGATGCCGCGCTGCGGGCCGGGGCCAAGGCGGTGCTGGTACCGACCGCAGAGACGCTGCAACCGGAGGTCGACCGGGCCGAGGTACTTGCCGCGGTGGCGCCGAGCCTCACCGTCGCGGTTCGCCGCAGTCTGCGGGGCTGGTCATGACCGCGCCGGATTGGGTGCGGCGCGGCCGGGTGCTCGTGGCCCGGTTGGACAGCCTCGGCGACATCCTGCTCGCCGGCCCGGCAGTGCGTGCCGTCGCGCGCACTGCCGCCTCTGTGACGATGCTGGTTGGCGCCGGTCGTACGCCGGCCGCCCGGCTGCTGCCCGGAACGGGCGACGTGATCGAGTACGAGGCGCCGTGGGTGGTCTTCGATCCGCACCCGGTTCGGCCGGAGCCGGTCAACGAGCTCGTGCGGTCCGTGCAGCGCGGACGATTCGACGGCGCGCTGATTCTCACCTCCTTCCACCAGTCGCCGCTGCCGCTGGCGCTGCTGCTGCGCCTGGCCGGGGTCGGTTGGATCGGCGCGATCAGCGAGGACTACCCGGGTTCGCTGCTCGACCTTCGATTGCGGCCACCCGGCGACATTCCGGAGCCGGAGCGCAACCTCTACGTGACCCGCGAAGCCGGCTTCCCGCCCGACGAGCTCAGCTCCCGGCTCGCCGTACGCCGCCCGCTCCCCGATGTCCGCCGCGAGGTCGGCGTCGAGCCGTACGTGGTGTTTCACCCTGGTGCGGCCGTGCCGGCCCGCCGTCCGACTGCGGAACACTCCCGGACGATCGTTGCCGCACTCGTCGCCGCCGGACATCGGGTGGTGGTCACCGGCGATCGTGCGGAATCGACCCTGACCGGCTACGTCGGTGCCGACCTTGCCCTGGATCTCGGCGGCCGGCTCAGCCTGCCGCAGCTGGCCGCAGTGCTCGACGGAGCTTCCGTCGTAGTCGCGCCCAACACCGGACCGGCCCATCTGGCCGCCGCCGTCGGCACCCCGGTGGTGTCGCTGTTCGCCCCCGTCGTACCGGCTGCTCGGTGGGCTCCGCATGGCGTGCCTCGGGTCGTACTGGGCGACCAGAACGCGGAGTGCCGGGAGAGCCGGGCCACGACGTGTCCGGTGCCGGGCCATCCATGCCTCAACGCCGTCAGCCCGGACGAGGTGTGCGCGGCGGTCGCGTCGCTGCTGTCGGCTCCGATCGCCTCTGAATCCGTACCGGAGCGGGCGTCGTGGTCGTGAACCTGTCCGTGGAAGCCAGCCGACCCGGGGACCTGGTGTCGGACCACTTGCGCGCCCTTGCCGACGGTGCCCGCCGGTTGGAGCCGGTCGCCGCGACGATCAGCAGCTGGGCGGAGGATCTGGCGCAGGTCTTCGGCACCGGCGGGATGGTGCTGGCCTGCGGCAACGGGGGGAGTGCTGCGGAGGCGCAGCACCTCACCGGCGAGCTCGTCGGCCGCTTTCGCAACGACCGGCCGGCCCTGCCTGCCATCGCGTTGTGCGCCGACTCGGCGACCACGACGGCGATCAGCAACGACTACGGCAGCGAGGAGATGTTCGCCCGGCAGGTCCGGGGCTACGGGCGGCCCGGTGATGTCCTCGTCGCGCTCTCCACCAGCGGCAGCAGCCCGAACGTGGTCGCGGCCGCGAAGGCAGGCCTGGAGGTCGGGCTCACCGTGTGGGCGCTGACGGGACCGGCGCCGAACCCGCTGGCGGCGATGGCGGACTCGGCCATCGCGGTGGACGCGGCCACGACGGCCACCGTCCAGGAGCTGCACCTGTCGATCGTGCACGCGTTGTGCCTGGCGTTGGACTCTGTGCTGGGGGTACCCACATGACGCCGGCCGGGCCGCTGGTCGTGGTCGGTGACTCCCTGCTCGACATCGACGTGGACGGAAACGCCGACCGACTGTCTCCGGACGCTCCGGTGCCCGTCGTCGACCTCACCCGACGCTGGATCCGGCCCGGTGGTGCTGCGCTCGCGGCGCTACTGGCCTCCCGCGCCGCCGCCGAGGTCATCCTGATCACGGCCGTGGGAGTCGACGATGCCGCGTCCGACCTGGTCAGCCTGCTGGATGGCCGCGTCGAGATCCGCCGGCTGACGCTGGACGGTGGCACCTCCTGCAAGACCCGGGTGCGGGCTCGCGGTGTTCCGATGCTTCGACTGGAC
>JBKPNA010000383.1:0-3300 GCA_046765695.1 Actinomycetota bacterium
CCGCCCTCTACAGTGGCGGGGTGAAGGAGATGCTGGTCTGGGTCGACTGTGAGATGACCGGTCTCGACCTGACCCGGGACGCCTTGGTCGAGGTGGCCGCTCTGGTCACCGACGCCGATCTCAACGTGCTGGGCGAGGGCCTGGACCTGGTGATAAAACCCAGCGCGAGCGCGCTGGCCCAGATGAGCGACTTCGTGCGCACCATGCACCACGAGTCAGGGCTGCTCGAGACGTTGGACGACGGGCTGAGCCTGGCGGAGGCGGAGAGCCGCGTACTCGACTACGTCCGCCGATTCGTTCCCGAACCGCGCAAGGCACCGCTGGCAGGTAACACCATCGGCACGGATCGGGCCTTTTTGGCGCGGGACATGCCCACATTCGAGCGGCACGTGCACTACCGCAGCGTGGATGTGTCGAGCATCAAGGAACTGGTCCGCCGCTGGTATCCGCGGGTCTACTACCAGGCGCCGGCCAAGACCGGCAACCATCGCGCCCTGGCGGACGTGCAGGAGTCCATCGAGGAGCTGCGCTACTACCGGGAGGCGGTCTTCGTGCCGGCCCCCGGGCCGGACAGTGAGACGGCCCGATTCATCTCGCGTCGCCATCAAGGCACTCTCACGGGCGCGGTGCCACTCCCCCTGGCCAGTGACGAGGCCTGATGTGACCAGTTTGTCAGCGCGGTGATCGCCGTGACGATGACTCACGTTGACAGGTCGGAGGGAGGAATGGGTTTCCAGGCCTAGGTCGCCGACCGGTACACTTCACGCGGCGCCGGTCGGCCCGAACGGTCGGCCGGGCCACCATGGTGGGTGTAGCTCAGCTGGTAGAGCCCCTGGTTGTGGTCCAGGATGTCGCGGGTTCGAGTCCCGTCACTCACCCCACTCTCACTCGCCGGCCGCAGATAGTCTCGGGGCCATGCAGACCCGACAGCTCGGCCCGTTCCGCGTTTCCGCGATCGGGCTCGGTGCCATGCCGATGTCGATGAACGACGACAAGTCCTATCCGGAGGAGTCCCAGGCGATCGCCACCATCCACGCCGCACTGGACTCCGGCGTCACCTTGATCGACACCGCCGACATCTACGCCCCGACCTGGGACAGCATGGGTCACAACGAGAAGCTCGTCGGCAAGGCGGTGGCCTGCTACGGCGGGAACACCGACGACGTGGTGATCGCCACGAAGGGCGGCATCACCCGGAGCGAGGGCAATGTCTTCGGCCGCAACGCGACGATGCCCTATCTGCGCGAGGCGGTGGAGAAGTCGCTGCGGAACCTCGGAGTCGACGTCATCGACCTATACCAGTGGCATCGGCCCGACCGATCCATGGTGTACGCCGACGCGATTGCGAGCTTCAAGGCGCTGCAGGTTGAGGGCAAGATCAGGGCCGTCGGCATCTCGAATGCCAACGTCGAGGAGATCCAGATCGCCGTCGATGCGCTCGGGGACGGTGGGCTGGTCAGCGTGCAGAACGAGTTCTCCCCGAGGTTCCGCTGCAGTGAGGATGAGCTTGACTTCTGCGCCGAGCGGGGCATCGCGTTCCTGCCGTGGAGCCCGCTCGGTGGCACCGGCGGAGGCGCCCGCGATGTCGGGAACCGGTTCGCGGTGTTCGGTGAGATCGGTCGGGATCACGGGGTGAGCCCGCAGCAGGTGGTGCTGGCCTGGGAGCTGTCGCTGAGCGAATCCGTGATCCCCATTCCGGGAGCCCGGCGACCGGAGTCGATCATCGACTCGGCGAGGGCCGCCGATCTGAAGCTCAGCGACGAGGAGCTGCACCGGTGCAGCGCGACCGGCGGGCGGCGGTGAGTGTCGATCAGCACTGCGATGTGCTCATCGTCGGTGGTGGGCACAACGGCTTGGTCGCGGCGGCGTACCTCGCACGGGCTGGCCGGCAGGTCACCGTGTTGGAGGCGCGCGACGCTCTGGGCGGGGCCGCGGCCGGTGCTCCGGTGTTAGCAGGCGTGGGCGCCCGGTTGTCGCGCTTCGCATACCTGGTCTCGCTGCTGCCGGACAAGATCATCGCCGAGCTGGGACTGGACCTGGAGCTGCGGTCACGAGCGGTCCGCTCCTACACACCCGTGGGAGACGGCGGCGTGCTGATCGGCCACGATGCGCAGGACCTGACTCCGCTCGATGTCGACTTGAGGTCGGTTGCCGAAGTGGTCGAGCCCACGTTGACCGAACCTCTCCTGCGGGCTCACGAGCTACGGTCCAGGGTGGACCCGGCGTTGTGGCACGGGCTGGTGGAGCGGCCGATCGGCGAGCTGATCGAGAGCAGGGAGGCCGACGACACCGTGCGCGGTGTGCTGCTTACCGACGCGCTGATCGGCACGAACAGCTGGGCGCACGACCCGTCGCTGCGGCAGAACCGGTGCTTCCTCTACCACGTGATCGGCAATGGCACCGGGGAATGGCGCGTGCCGGTTGGAGGCATGGGCGCGGTGGCCGGCGAGCTGACCCGAGCTGCGGCTCAAGCCGGTGTCACGCTGCGCACGGGAGCGCCTGTCGCAAGGGTTGATCCAGACAGAGGTCGATCGACTGCGGTCAGACTCGCCAGCGGCGAGACCCTCAATGCGGATCTGGTGCTGGCCAACTGCGCACCTGCGGTGCTCGACCGGCTGCTCGGCCGTCCCGGCAAGCCGCCGGTCGGAAACCAGATCAAGATCAACATGGTGGTCCACCGGCTGCCCAGGTTGCGCTCCGGACTCGACCCGACAATCGCGTTCGCCGGCACCCTGCATTTCGGCCAAGGCTACGCCCGGCTGCACGAGGCGTACGAGCAGGCGACGGCTGGGCAGATACCTGACCCGCTGCCCTGTGAGGTGTACTGCCACACGCTCACCGACCCCTCCATCCTGGATCCTGAGCTGGCCGCGGCCGGCTACCACACCCTGACTCTGTTCGGCCTGCAGACCCCGATCGACTTGTTCCGCGCGGATCCCGATGCCAGCCGCGAGCAGGCGTGCCGGGCTGCGCTGAACGCCTTCCAGGCGGCGCTCGCCGAACCACTGGACGATTGCCTGGCCCGCGATGCGTCCGGCAGGCCGTGCCTGGAGGTGATGACGCCGTTGGACCTGGAATCCGAGCTCAACCTGCCCGGGGGGAACATCTTCCACGGTGATCTGCAGTGGCCGTGGCTCGCCGATGATGCGACCGTGGCGACTCCCGCAGAGCGGTGGGGGGTGGCCACAGATCATGCCGGTGTGCTGCTCTGCGGAGCGGGCGCCGTACGCGGTGGCGCGGTCAGCGGACTCGGCGGTCACAATGCAGCCATGGCCGTGCTCGATGGAGCGGGCTGAGACG
>JBKPNA010000384.1:0-5186 GCA_046765695.1 Actinomycetota bacterium
CGCCTGGACCGAGCTGCCGGAGGGCTGGCGTGCCCGGAACGGCACGGCGCCCGGGGATACGACGGGCGTCGTCTCCGGTGCCGCCTATCAGGCCGGTCTGCAATGGACAGTCGTCGGCGCTCACCCGGCCGGCGCCCGACAGCAGGGCTTCGGTGCCTGGTCGACCGAGCCCGTGGACATCGGATCATGAGCACTGACCCCGAGGGCGTCACGCACGACGTTGTCATCGTCGGCGCCGGCGTAGCGGGAGCACTGCTGGCCAAACGGCTCACGTCTTCCGGTCTCCGGGTTCTGGTACTCGAAGCCGGTCCGGCCACTCCTTGGTCCTTCGACGGCTACACCCGGCACCTCGAGACCTTCTACGCGGCTGCCAACAAGGGCGCGGAGTCGGCGTGGCCGCCGGCCCTCGGCGCCCCGCAGCCGGACAGCCGCGACGTACGCAACGGAGACGGCTACTTCGTCCAGAACGGACCGTTGCCGTACGGCAGCACCTACACCCGAGCCCAGGGCGGTTCTACGCTGCACTGGCTGGGTGTCTCACTCCGCATGCTGCCGGAGGATTTCGCCCTGCGCTCCCGCTTCGGCGTCGGCCGGGACTGGCCGCTGGACTACGCGACGCTGGAGCCCTACTACAGCCAGGCCGAGTACGAGATGGGGGTTGCCGCCGACTGCGCAGATCAGGCGCACCACGGCGTGGAGTTCGCTCCCGGCTACGACTACCCGATGCAGCGGATCCCGCCGAGCTACTCCGACCAGGTCCTGGCCGACGCGGTAGACGGCATGCAGACGACCGTGGGCGGCGTCGGAGTCCAGGTCAAGATCCGCAGCTATCCGGCGGCGCGCAACTCCATTCCGCGGAACGGCTACCGGCCCGCCGGTGCTGTCGACGTACGGCCGTACGGCCAGGCGCTGGGCCGGGATCTCGGCCAGCGTTGTGCGGGCAACACCGCCTGCACACCGATCTGCCCGATCCAGGCCAAGTACAACGCCGGCAAGTCCCTCGCCCAGGCCGATCCCGCCAAGCTGACCGTGCTGGCTCAGGCGGTGGCCAGCAAGGTCCTGGTCGACCCGGTCAGCGGACAGGTCAGCGGCGTGGAATACCAGCGCTACGACGACCCGAGCTCGCCGCGGCACACGGTGCAGGTGGCCCGGGGACGGGCGTACGTGCTCGCCGCGCACGCGGTGGAGAACGCCAAGCTGATGCTGGCGTCCGGACTCGGCTCACGCAGTGGCATGCTCGGCCGCAATCTGATGGACCACCCGTCCATTTACGGCTGGGGCCTGGCCGACAAGCCGATCGGCCCCTTCCGGGGGCCCCAGTCAACGTCGGGGATCGACGATGCGCGGAGCGGTGAGTTCCGGGCCCGGCATGGCGCGTTCCGGGTCGACATCGGCAATGACGGCTGGCGGGCGACCACCGGAGCACCTGACACCACGGTCGCCGATGCGGTGCTGAACCGCGGGCTGGTTGGTGAGGAACTTCTCGGCCACCTGCGCACCGTGCTGTCCCGCCAGGTGCGCTTCTCGCTGAACGTCGAGCAGCTGCCCTCCCCCGACAACCGGGTGAGCATCGACCCGCGCTACCTCGACGCGCTGGGCAACCCCCGTCCGGTGATCAACTACGACATCGACGAGTACACCCTTGCCGGGATGTCGGCGGCGAAGAGGTTCTACCAGGACGTCTTTGCCCAGGCCGGCATCACCGACGCGAGTGACCCGGCCACGGGCACCTGGTTCCCCAGCGTCAGCTACCAGGGAGAGGAGTTCCGCTACCACGGGATGGGCCACTTCGCGGGCACCCATCTGATGGGCGACGACCCGTCCAGCTCTGTCGTGGACTCCGACCAGCGCAGCTGGGAACACGACAACCTGTTCCTGATCGGATCGGGCAGCTTCCCGACGATGGGCACCTCCAACCCCACACTGACGCTGGGCGCGCTGGCCCTACGCACCGCCGATCGACTGCAAACGGAGCTTCGCAGATGAAGATCGAACGCCTGCGGGAGCTGCTCGAGGCAGCGGTGAAGCTGGAGCTCGCCACCATTCCGCCCTACCTGTGCGCGCTCTACTCCATCCATCCAGGCACCAACCTGGAGGCCACCCTGGTCATCCGTTCGGTGGTGGTCGAGGAGATGCTGCACATGATCCTCGCCGGAAACGTGCTCAACGCGATCGGCGGCCGTCCCCGGGTGAGTGGGCCGGACAACGCTCCGCACTATCCTCACGAGCTGCCCGACGGTGTAGTGCTCGACCTGCTGGCGTTCTCACCTGCGGCCGTCGAGAGCTTCCTGCAGGTCGAGAACCCGAAGTACAAGGCCGAGCAGCAAGCCGCGGAGCTGCTGCACAGCCGGCGTACGACGGTGCACTCCTCGCACGTGTTCAGGATGCCCAACCGTCCCACCACCATCGGCGCCTTCTACGCCGAGATCGTGTCGGGGCTGAAAGAGGTCGCGGCGGAGATCGGCGAATCCGAGCTGTTCTGCGGCGACCCGGCGCGCCAGATCGGCGGTGACTACTACTACGCCGCCGGAGGCGCCCCAGTGATCGTCACCGATCTCGATTCTGCCAGCCGGGCACTTGAGGAGGTCGTCGAACAGGGCGAGGGAGACATGTCGTCAGCCTTCGACGCCGACGCAGACCTGGCCCACTACTACCGCTTCGAGCAGTTGAAGTACGGCCGCAGCTATCAGCCCGGCGACGGCGTCGGCGTGCCCACCGGTCCGCCGGTTGAGGTGGACTTCCGCGCGGTGTACCCGATGCTGCCCAACCCGCGGCTGGAGGAGTACGCCGACCCCGATCTTCGGGCGGCCGCGGCGCGGGCCAACCACGAGTGGTCACTGCTGCTGACCCAGATCGACGAGGCCTTCGACGGATCGCCGGCGGCGCTGATCCCGGCCGTGCACACCATGTTCCGGCTGCGGGACGCCATGCTCGTGCTGCTGGGCAATCCGATGCCTGGTCAGCCCGGCTACCACGCCGGCCCGACGTTCGAGTGGGCCGATCCTCATCCCCCAGCGGCACACCAAATGGCAGACAGTCTCTCGACAGTGAGGGCCGGATTGTGATCTTTCCAGTCGGCGCCACGCGGCGTACCCAGCACCAGACCGCGGCGGAAACGCACTACGACGCCGTCGTGGTCGGCGGCGGCATCAGCGGCTCGATCATCGCCGACGAGCTGAGTCGGGCGGGTAAGCGAGTCCTGGTCCTCGAGGCCGGAATCGGCCAAGACCATTCGCTGGAGGGCTACGAGGGCTACCTCCAGCGGTTCTACGCCACGGCCGTCAAGGACAACCAGTCCCCCTACCCGGTCAACCCCAACGCGCCGATGCCGCGCAGCTCCGACAGCCATCGGATCCAGCCCGGGCAGCCGGACCCCACCGGCTACCTGGTGCAGAACGGCCCGTTCGCCAGCGACACGACCTATACCCGGGTGCTCGGCGGCACCACGATGCACTGGGAGGGCAAGACCCCCCGGATGCTGCCGGAGGACTTCGATCTGCACAGCCGCTACGGCGTGGGCCGGGACTGGCCGCTTAGCTACGAGGACCTGATGCCGTTCTACGCCCAGGCCGAACGGGAGATCGGGGTTTCGGCCGACGTTGAGCACCAGACTTTCCTGGGCGCGCATTTCGAACCCGGTTACGTCTTCCCGATGCAGGAGCTGCCGCTGTCCTACCTGGACCAGATCGTCGCGAAGGGCATCGACGGGACCTTTGTCGAGCTGGACGGGGAGGAGATCGAGATCCGGGTTCGGGCCTTCCCGCAGGGCCGCAACGGCATCCCGAACCCGGCGTACGACGGTGGGCGCGGGTTCACGCCGACCGGTGCGGTGAGCACGAGCCAGGTCGAGGAGGGCGGCCGCTGCCAGGGCAACAACAACTGCGTGCCGATCTGTCCCGTCCAGGCGAAGTACAACGCCGCCAAGACACTGTCCAAGGCGCTGGAACGCGGCAACGTCGACCTGCTGCCCCAGACCGTGGCCTCTCGGGTGATCATCGACCCCGAGTCCGGCCGGGTCAGCGGCATCGAGGTGAAGGCCTACGCCGACCCGAACTCGCCACGGCACTCGACCTGGACCGTGCGGGGGCAGGTCTTCGTGCTCGCCGCCAGCGCGATCGAGAACGCGCGGCTGATGCTCGCCTCCGGCTTGACCGGCTCCAGCGGGCTGGTCGGGCGAAACCTGATGGACCACGCCTACCTGCTGAACTGGGCGCTGCTGCCGGAGATCGCCGGCACCTACCGGGGCACCATCTGCACCGGCGGCATCGTCGACCTGCGCGCCGGGTCGTTCCGCCGCCGCCAGGCCGGGTTCGCGGTCGACATCCACAACGACGGCTGGGGCTGGGCAACCGGGTCGCCGTACTCGGACCTGACCTCGATGGTCGACGACGAGAACCTCTTCGGTGAGGCGCTTCGCAAGGCGTTGCCGGACCGGCTCAGCCGGCAACTGCTGCTGGCGATCATGGTCGACGTCCCGCCCAGCGAGAGCAACCGGGTGACCGTCGACCCTGCCTACACCGACCAGCTCGGCAACATGCGCCCGGTCATCTCCTACTCGGTCCCCGATTACACGATGCGCGGCGTCGCGTACGGGCGGCAGTTCGCACGCCAGATTTTCCAGCGACTGGGCGCGGCGGACCACACCCGCTACGACCCGGCAGATCCCGGCTATCTCAGCTACGAGGGCAAGGGCTACATCATCCGGGGCGGCAATCACCTGGCGGGCACCCACATCATGGGCACCTCCCCAGGCGACTCCGTGGTCGACGCCGACCAGCGCTCCTGGGACCACGCCAACCTCTTCCTGGTCGGCGGCGGCAGCATGCCCGGGATCGGGACGTCGAATGTGACGCTCACTCTTGCCGCGCTCTGCTATCGCAGCGCCACCAAGATCCTGAGCCAGCTCCGTACGGAGACCTCGGCTGGCTCGGCAACCTACGACGGCGGAACGGAGAGAACGGGTGTCCTCACCTCACATCACCACGCGTGAGCAACTGCACTCATACCTCCATGCGGCGCTGCAACTCGAGCACGCCACCATCCCGCCCTACCTGACGGCGCTGTACTCCATCCGGCCGGGCAGCAACGCCGACGCGGTTCACGTGCTGCGGGTGACCGCGGTCGAGGAGATGCTGCACCTCACCCTGGCGGCAAACATCCTGAACGCCGTCGGTGGTACACCCGAC
>JBKPNA010000385.1:0-5118 GCA_046765695.1 Actinomycetota bacterium
TTAACCGCTCAAATTGCGGTTAACCTGTGTGGGTCGGTTGACGGCGTACGCGCAATCGGTGACGGCCACCAGTTGGGGGCGATTTCTGTGGCCACGGGGGCTACAGACCGGGGTGTGCTTATTGCCAGCCGATCGGCTGACGCGTTGGCAGTGCGAAAGAGCACCTGACGCGATCTTGGCGTGTCCGCTTTAGGACATGTCCTCATCCTGCCGTGCCCAGACCGTGACTACGTCTGGCCAGTTGCGTAGTTTTTGTGGTGAGCGTCAGGCCCCCGCCGATGGCGCCAAAGATCGTCACCCGGCGGGTCATTATGAAGGGATTCTCATGCGCACCACCCGCACTCGCCGTATTGTTGCTGGCATCACACTCGGCATCTCCACTGCCGCAGCGACTGTCGTGTTGCTCGTTGCCCCGACAGCGGCCGATGCCGGACACACCCTCGGCAAGAACGCCAGCGTCAGCGGGCACACCCTCTGAGCTCCCGCTTGGCGGCCAAGCTGGTCGCCTGTCCAGCTGGCAATCTCTAGCCCGGTTTTCTTTACCGGGCTAGAGATCGTCGCGGAACTCCGCTATGGTTCAAGTAGGCAAGCCAGCACTTGATCTTCCGTAAGGAAGCCGGGATACCTGACGTTCCCGGTGGTTCGGAAGCGTGTCAGCGCTACCGAACCAGGTAAGGAAGAGCAGGACTTTCCCCGAGGTTCTGCTCGGATCTCCTCCCCCTGGGCGACGCCCGCGGTTCGCACGGACCGCGGGCGTGGCTTCCCTGACTCCGTACGACTCGTCAGGACTCCCCCCGCAGCCCGTCCGTTCGGACCAGGGCAGCGCCCAATTGGAGCCGGGTCGTGACGCCCAGCTCATCCATCAGCTCAGAGATCCAGCGTCGTACCGACCGCACGTTGATGTTCAGGGTATTGGCGATAGCCGAGTCGGTCGACCCGGTCATCAGCAACGAGACGAGCATCTGTCGACGCGGGTCATGGTCGGCGGAGAACGAGCTCATGATCGGCACCGACGCATCCCAGACCGCCTCGAACAGCCACTGCAGCGCCTCCACCAGCAGAGCGTGGCGCACGATCGAGGCTCGCAACTCGTGGCCCGGGTTGTAGGAGCGCATAGAGGGAATCAGCGCCGTGTGTCCGTCGACCAAGATCAGCTTCATCGGCACGGGCGCAGTACGCGACTGCTCGCCTTTGCGCGCGAACAGCCCGAGCTCTTTCAACCGGTCTGGGTCGAACCCAGGGTGGTAGACCACCCGGAGCGCGACATTGCGCTCCAATGCCCGCCACTCCGGCTCGTGCTGCAGCGCCTCCTCGGTGATGTCCGGCCGAGCCTGCGCGTACGGCGCCTTGTCGAAGCCGCAGATCTCGCGGCGGGCGGAGTCCAGCAACTCGCGGTGCGCGGCGACAATGGACTCCCGGCCGACCAGGATCTTGACGTCGTCCTGGCTCTCGCCGGCGGCCAGCAGGTGGCTCTCCAACGCCTCGGCCGCCACGCTGGCCAGCTCGATCTCGCTGAGCCGCTGGGCCTTGAGATGGTTGACCACATCGAGCAGCGGCAGCGCCCGCCAGCTCATCGAGGAGTGAGTGGCCAGGCCCAGCCGGCGGAGCTCCCCCAAGATCTCGCTGACCTCGTCCGGAGTGTTCCCGGTGAGCTTGGCAAGGTCATCGACCGAGGCCGACGAGAGCGGGCCAAGGGCGACGTAGACGGCCTCCGCTTCGGCACTGATGCCCAGCGGTTGCAGCATGTCGTCCCTCCGGCCCCCAGGCCCAGCGTTCTCGGTCAATAGTGGCGACACCGTGGGGCAACGAGAAGGATACGCTGAGGCCACGAGGCCGCCATTCCGCTCGTTCGATGATCATCTCACAACGCACCAAGGAGTTCTCGAAGATGGCTGAAGCCGCTCAGATCGGGGTCACCGGCCTCGCTGTGATGGGCCGGAACCTGGCCCGCAACTTCGCCCGCCACGGTCACCGGGTAGCGATTCACAACCGCACCTACGCCAGGACCGAGGCGCTGCTGGCCGAGGCGGGCTCCGAGGGCGACTTCATCGCAGCTGAGACGCTGGCCGACTTCGTCGCCTCGCTGGAGCGCCCGCGGCGGGTGCTGATCATGGTGAAGGCGGGCCCGGGCACCGATGCGGTGATCGAGGAGCTGATCCCGCTGCTGGAAGAGGGCGACATCGTCATCGACGCCGGCAACGCGCACTTCCCCGACACCATCCGCCGGGAGGCGCAGCTGGCTGAACTGGGTCTGCACTTCGTCGGCACCGGCGTCTCGGGCGGCGAGGAAGGGGCGCTGAACGGTCCCTCGATCATGCCCGGCGGTTCACCGCAGTCCTACGCCTCACTCGGACCGTTGTTGGAGAGCATCGCGGCCAAGGTGGACGGCGAACCCTGCTGCACTTACGTCGGCCCGAACGGGGCCGGCCACTTCGTCAAGATGGTGCACAACGGCATTGAGTACGCCGACATGCAACTGATTGCGGAGGCGTACGACCTGATCAAACAGGGCACCGGCGCGAGCGCTGCCGAGATCGGCACCATCTTCAAGACCTGGAACTCCGGTGACCTGGAGTCGTTCCTGATCGAGATCACCGCCGAGGTGCTCAATCACACCGACGCGGAGACCGGCAGTGCGTTCGTCGACATGGTGCTGGACCAGGCGGAGCAGAAGGGCACCGGCCGCTGGACCGTGCAGAACGCGCTCGACCTCGGAGTGCCGATCACCGGAATCGCCGAGGCGACGTTCGCGCGTGGCCTGTCCGGCTCGGTGCCGCAGCGGGAAGCTGCCCGGGCCGCGCTCCCCGGGCACGCAACGGGGTTCGACATCGAGGACCAGGACGCATTCGTCGAGGACGTCCGCCAAGCGCTGTACGCGTCCAAGGTGGTGGCGTACTCGCAGGGTTTCGACCAGATCGCGGCCGCGAGCGCCGAGTTCGGCTGGAACATCGACCGCGGCGCGATGGCCCGGATTTGGCGGGGTGGCTGCATCATCCGCGCCCGGTTCCTGAACCGGATCACCGAGGCGTACGAGCGCAACCCCGAGCTGCCGCTGCTGCTGGCCGACCAGTACTTCACGGATGTGGTGTCGGAGTGCCTGCCCGCGTGGCGGCGGGTGGTTGCGACGGCGGCCAAGACAGGGATCCCGACGCCGGCGTTCTCCTCCTCACTGGCCTACTACGACGGCATTCGGGCTGAAAGGCTCCCCGCCGCGCTGATCCAGGCTCAGCGTGACTTCTTCGGTGCCCACACCTATCGCCGGGTCGACAAGGACGGCTCGTTCCACACGCTGTGGAGCGCAGGCCGGACCGAGATCGAGGTCGGGGCTGAGTTCAAGCGCGAGATGGCTGAGCCCAAGGAGGCGGAGAAGGTCGACACGCCGCCTCAGTAGACGACAGACGGCGCTACAAACCGCGGAGGAAGTCCGGGTCGTCGTCGGGCGCGGTCGGTCGTCGCTGCTGGGTTTTCTTCGTGCCGAGAGTCTCGGCGTTCGGTCGGCCGAGGAGGAGCCAGCCGACGGCCCCAGCCAGCGGGAGGCAGATCACTGCAGTTGCCCAGGCCCACCGCGGCATCCGCCTAACCGCGTACTTGGGAGCCTGGGCCACCTCGACCACGCAGTAGATCATCAGCAAGGCCACGATCATCATCGGCAGATAACGGCCCATAAACCAAGGATAGGCGCCTGGAGTGAGGATTAGACAATGGTCGCGAGGGCTAATCCGAGGGCCATCCCGGCACCGGTGACGAGCTCGGCCAGCCCGGTCGTTTTGAGTACGCCGACCAGTGCCGGTCCCTGTCCGCCGGCGAGCACAGTCCGCAGCGCCGGCAGCAGCAGCAGCAGCCCGGCCAGGCCCAACAGCGCCCAGACCGACGTCAGCACGGCAACCGCAACGATCATCGCCGCCGCGACGATGGCGAGCATCGCGTAGAGGCCGCGGGTCCGGTTCTCGCCGAGCCGGGTGGCCAGCGTACGTTTGCCGACCCGGGCGTCGCCCGCGATGTCCCGCAGGTTGTTGGCCACCAGGATGGCGCAGGCCAGCGCGCCGATCGCGACGCCGGTCAGCCCGGTGGCAAGCGTGATCTCGCCGAGCTGGACGTACACCGTGCCGGCGACTGCTACCAGGCCGAAGAAGACGAAAACGAAGACCTCGCCCAAGCCCCGATAGCCGTAGGGGTGCCGTCCGCCGGTGTAGAACCAGGCGGCGAGCACGCAGGCGACCCCGACGGCGAGCAGCCACCAGTGCCCGGTCAGGATCACCAGCAACAGACCGGCCACACTGGCCACGGCGAAGCTGGCAAAGGCAGCGCGCCGGACCGCCGGCGGCGACGCGACGCCCGAACCGACCAGGCGCAGTGGACCGACCCTCGCAGCGTCGGTGCCGCGAATGCCGTCGGAGTAGTCGTTGGCGTAGTTGACCCCGACCTGCAGGGCGACGCTGACGAGAAGCGCCAGCAGGGCAGCAACCGGCCGAAAGCCGCCTGCGAAGAATGCCAGACCCGATCCGGCGAGAACCGGTGAGACGGCGGCCGGTAGGGTTCGCGGCCGTGCGCCGGCCAGCCACTGTCCGGCCGTTGGCCGGCCTGCGAGCTCCGTCATGGCGTGGCCACGGGCTCGCCACCGCTGCTCACCAGGGCTGTGATCGCGAGGCGGTCCGGCTTGCCGCTGGCCAGCCGAGGCAGCTGCTCGAGCTGGACCAAGGAGCGTGGCGCGGCGTACCCGGGCAACGAGCGGCGGATCAGCTGCTGCAGCTCGGCCAGGTCGCCCGATCCGTTGGTAACGGCCACAATTCTGGTGCCCCACTCGGCATCGGGCACCCCCACCACCACGGCCTCCGATCCGGTCCGGCCGGCCCACTGCTGGACGAGCAGCTCGACGGCCGCCAGATCCACCTTCAGACCACCAGTGCTCACGACCGCATCCAGCCGGCCGAGGATCTCCAGCCGCCCGTCGATCCAGCGGCCCCGATCTGCCGTGGCCAGCCGGCCGTCGACCAGGCTGATCCGGGTGAGTTCCGGGCGCAGCCGGTAGCCGGAGAACAGCACCGGCCCGCCGATCAGAATCTGCCCGTCACCGGCCAGCACGACCTCCACGCCGTCCAGCGGCCGCCCATCGTAGAC
>JBKPNA010000386.1:0-3625 GCA_046765695.1 Actinomycetota bacterium
GTGCCACGCCGGCTGCGGGTGCTCGGCGGAGGGCCGGTGGGCGTCGAGATGGCCCAGGAGGTACGTCGGCTCGGCGGCGAGGTCACGCTCGTCGAAGGTGCTCCGAACCTGCTGCCGCGCGAGCCCACGCCACTCGGCGAGGCACTCGCCGAGGTGCTGCGGCGCGACGGCATCGAGCTGGTCCTCGGTGTCAAGGTATCGGCAGCCCGGCGCGATGGTGATGACTACATCCTCGACATCGAGGCCAGCGGCGAACTGCGCGGCGATCGGCTGCTGGTCGCCACCGGCCGCCGGCCGCGCGTTGCCAACATCGGCCTGGACACGGTCGGGGTCCAGGCCGACGGAAAGGGTGTCCCGGTCGACTCCCGACAACTCGTCCGCGAGCGCCTGTGGGCGATCGGGGATGTCACCGGCATCTGGCCGTTGACGCACGTCGGCAAGTACCAGGGCGAGGTCGTCGCCTCGAACATTCTCGGCGAGGCCCGAGAGGCCAACTACGACGCCGTCCCGCGAGTGGTCTTCACCGACCCACAGGCAGCGTCCGTCGGCGCCATCGACGGACGCTTCAGTGGGACCGCACGGCTGTCGGACCTCCCGAAAACCTCGACCTACACGCGTGCGTACGCGGAGAGCAACGGCTTTCTGACCCTGCTCGCCGACGAAGACCGGCTGACCGGCGCGTACGCCCTCGGCCCCGAGGCCGGCGAGTGGCTGCAGCAGGCCACCGTCGCCATTCGCGGCCGGATACCGATCGACGTCTTGCGCGACACGATCCAGCCGTTCCCGACCTTCTCCGAAATCTACGTCGAGGCTGTCAAAGCGCTGAGCCAGCAGATCACGGCCGCCCGGCAGCCGGTCGCGGCAGACGTATGAGGAGTCGTCGTCGGTAACGAGGCGTTCTGTGATCAGCCCAGTGGAGAAGGAGCCAGAGTGACCTCAACCGTTCCGCCGTCGGGTCAGCGTGAGCAGGACCTGCTCGGACAGACGCTCCTCGTGATCGGGGGTAGCGCGGGCATCGGGTTGGAAACCGCCCGCCTGGCGCGCGCCAAGGGGGCCGAGGTGATCCTCACCGCGCGCAATCCGGATCGGCTGCACCGCGTCGGCCTCGAGTTCGGCGCGAGCATCGCGGCTTTCGACGCCACAGACTTCGAGCGGCTCAAGAAATTCTTTCACGAACTGCGCACGCCGATTGACCACATCCTCGTCACCGGTCCTGGTCCCTACTACGCACCGTTGGCGGAATTCGACGTCGACAAGGGGCGCCGCGATGTCGACGCACATCTCTTCCTCCCTGTCGAGGTCGCCCGGAACGCTGTAGGAAAGGTCCGGCCCGGGGGAACGCTGCTTTTCATGAGCGGCACCGGCGGGCGCGCCACGGCACCCGGCCTCTATCTCATCTCGGCGCTCACCGCCGCCCTTCCCGCTCTGGTCAAGAACCTGGCCCTCGAACTGGCGCCGGTCCGGGTGAACCTGATTGCGGCGGGATTCGTCGACACGCCGTTGTCCGCGGCGCTTCTCGGCGACCAGCTGGACGCCCGTCGGGAACAGCTCCGTAGCACCCTGCCTATTGGGCGGGTCGTGGGCTCCGCCGATATCGCCATCCTGGCAATCCACCTCATGGTCAACACAGCAGTCACGGGCGCCACTTTCGACATCGATGGCGGTCAGCAGCTGGTCAAGCTTTGACCCCGGAAGCATGAGTCATGGACTGGCGGCCCTTCACGTACCACTGGATCGCCATCCTGAACGCTTCCGACTTTCCGGAGGCATGGTCAGGCTGGCTCGCCGCGCCACTCACAGAGCCCGCTGACGACGCTGACCCTGCTGGTGCTCTTTCGGGCAGTAGTGGCCGCGCGCCAGCGTGAGGATCAACGGGTCGTCGCCTTGAGTCTCGCTGTGTCTCTGCACGATGCCTGTGTGGTCTGGCAGCTCGTAGTCGGGGATGACGCAACCGGGCCTGATGTCTGAACGCATCGGGCCTCCTCGAGTGGTTTCGGAGCGGCTATGTCGCCGCTTTGGCGCCGTAGTTGCGGGCTTCGATGGCTTTGACACTGTTGTCGAACGCCTTGACGAGCCGGCTCTTGCCGATCGTGCCAAGCACAATTCCGAGCAGACGTCCCTTGAGGTTCTTGCCCTCGCGTACCACGACGACGTCCACATTCGTCATCCCGTTGGGCTGCCGGGTGAAGGTGTAGGTGTGGCCCGACCGGCCACCCCAGATGTTCGAGTCGGTGGTCGTCAGCACCACATGGTTGATGTCGGACCAGTCGTAATGCAGGCGTTCCCAGACTCCGCCCGAGCCTTCAGTGACATCCGCCTCGTTGGGGCCCTGGCTATGCACCTTCAGGTACTCATCGGCGCTGTTGCCAAAGATCTTCGAGCGCCCGGGCCCGAAGTCGGTGAGCCCGGCGACGTACTGCTCGGCGGTCGCGCTGGTGGTCGCGTGGAGGTTGATCGTGGACATGACATACTCCTTGGCTCGGTCTTGCCAGCTGATGACAGTTTTCTGCTCCGACCACCCCGTCGCCCCAGTGGAAGACCCTGGTCAGCTTGGTGAAAGCCCAGGGTCGAGCCGACTGCGCCGCAGATGCCGGCCAGGGCGACGTCCAGGGACTTCCATGGGCGCGATGCCACTCGCCCGATCTGAGGCTGGATCTGGACACCACTACTGGCCGAGGAGAAGTGACGGAATGAGCACCGATCAAGGGGTCACGGCGTGCCTCCCATGGAGGCGCCTCGCAGCCAGAGGCCGTCACCAGGACCGCCACCACGCTTGTCGATTGGCTGGCATCCACATCCGGTTTGGTGCGGCCCGGGATCTCGTGCTGGGACATGATGACGCGACTCCCGTTGCACCCGCTGGCCGTCGAGAACGCCTACGCAGAACCTGATCTGCTGCGTGCTCTGGCAGTCAGCCTTCCGGCACGCCGGCCTGGCTATCGATCCGGTCGTACTTCCTTATCCCCACCGGGGACAAGAACATTCCGCCCGCGGCGCAACAGTTCATGGCCAACCGGGCGAACGGCACTGTCGTCACCGTACGCAACGCCTCACACCTTGTCCTCGTCTCCCATCCCGGCATCACGGCCCGGCTCATCGAACGAGCCGCAGCCCAAGCCGAATGACACGACCCCTTGCCCCCGGTATTGCTCGAACGCCCCAACACGGCCGGCGAGGCGTACCCAAAGAAGAAGACCAGGGAGATCCACGGGCGCGAGTCACTGCGCAAGGAGAAACGCTAGAGGTCGAGCTCGATCGAGTGAGGACGTCGACACATGGGAGGTCAGCATGAGTACCAGCGAGGTCAGCAGTGCCACGGGGACGGGAGACTTGAGCACGATAGATATGGCTCTCGAGGTCGTTCAATTGCCCGTCTCTGATGTCGACCGAGCGAAGAGCTTTTATCAAAGCCTCGGATGGCGATTCGACATCGACCTCGTCCTCGGCGACAACCTCCGCACAGTGCAGTTCACCCCGCCGCACTCACAGTGCTCGATCCAGTTCGGCAAGGGCCGCACGACCGCCGAGCCGGGGTCCGCCCAGGGCATGTTTCTTGTGGTGACCGACATCGATGCCGCTAGGAACGATCTCATCGGCCGCGGCGTCGAGGTCAGTGAAGTCGCGG
>JBKPNA010000387.1:0-13410 GCA_046765695.1 Actinomycetota bacterium
GAGACAGATGCTGGAACCCAGGATCTTCTTCAGCTCGCCGCCGTACGGACCCACGTTCCCAGTGGCTTGACCGAAGACCTCGCCACCAGTGGTGTAGGTCGTGTTTCCGGTGACGTTGTCGTGGATCTGGGTCCACTTGCCGCTCGTGCCGAACTTGAGACCGAAGTCCGACAGCTTGAGGTTGGGGATGCCGGAGTCGGAGTTCCGGTCGGTGTCGAAGGGCAGGCTCAATCCAAGCGTGCCCTCGGCGTCGAGGGTCGTCTCGATGGTGCCCACGGTCTGCGACGGCGGCTTCGGTGGCTTCTTCGCATCACTCCACAAGAACTTGATCGCGTAGGTCGGGTCGTGCTTGAGGATCTCCTGCTCCACGAGGTAGTCGTCGAGCTGCTTCCGCATCGCCGCCGCCTCGTCGGCGTTCTTGAATGTCCAGGTGCTGCCGTAGTCGACCTTGAACCCGGCGCCGAAGTCGACCCTGGCGCCCCGCTCGAGCTTTCCGATGTCCAGCTTGGTCCCGAAGCCTCCCGTCAGACCGACCGAGGCCCCGTCGGTGGCGGTGTAGGTGACCGTTCCGTCGCTGTAGGTCGTCTCGATGAAGCCGGCGTTCTCCCCGATCTTGATGAAGGCGATCTTGACCTCGGAGTTGACCTTCTCGCCGTGCTCGGTCACCTTGCACTTGGCCGGCTTCGGGTTGAACGACGGATCGGTCGGCTGAGTGTCCGAGTTGCCCGGATCGGTGCCACCGCTGCACGGCCCACCCATCCCGACGGCGGTGGCGACCTTGCAGATGGCGTCCTGCACGATCTGGCCGTACGCGGAACTGCTGGCCTGAGCGCTGGCCGACGTGCCGCCGACCAGGATCGCCACGAGGGCGAAGGCGGCCGCGTACTCCAAGGTCGCCGAGCCGCGCGCACCCCGACGGGTGAGTCGTGCCAGCCGAGCGAACATGGGTACGCCTGATCCGTTGGTGTGCAGAGTTCGAAGTCGACGCTAGGCCGAACGCAGTCCAGAGGTCATGGGCCCGCGGGCCCAACTGCGGACCCAGTCACCAGGCCCACATCGGATGGTGGAAGGACGCCTCAGCCGAGGTCCGGGCGCATCCGCATCGAGTCGAGCACGGTCCGTTCCAGGTCGGGGTCGTACTGCGGGGTCAGGATCGACACCGCCACCGACTGCGGGTACGGCCAGTGAGCGGCCAGGATCCACTCGCCGGACAGCTGGGAGTTGGCGTTGTCGGTGATGGTGTACCGCACCACCTGCGCAGTCGTCGCACCCTCGACCTCGACGTCGCGGGTCTCCACGACGGTGAACTTGGCCAGCTTTATCTGTGCCTGGCCGATCAGAGTGCCGACGGCTTCCCCTGCGGTCGTGTACTCGCCGAAGTCCCCCGACAGCTGGATCTGCTCGATCGAGTCCGGGGCCAGTCGCCAGCCTGAGGTCCAGGGCGGGTCGACCGGGATTGTGACCTGCCAGGCCGTCGGCCGGTCCACGGTGAGCTTGCCGTCCTGCACCTGGACGTACGCGGAGGTCTCGGGATCTGTGCAGCCACCGAGCCCGATCAGCAGCACACCGAGCACCGCCGCAATCAGGCGGGAGCGGCCTCGGCTTCGCATAGGGTCCTCCGATAGGTCTTCGCGGACATGGTACGAGCGCCCTGGAGCAGGAGTCGGTGGTGAACTGGACCTATCCGGTGGCCGTCACCGTCGTGGCGGGCGCTGCGGCATGGTGGCTGAGCCGGCGGCGCTATCGCCGCGCCGACGACACCATCCATCGCCCGCTGCCCGCCTGGCTGCTGCCGGTGATCGCCGCCGTCGCCGCGCTCGTCGCCGCACCGTTCTACCTCGGCCGGCCGACAGTTGTCATCGTCACGTACGCGGCCGCGCTGGTCTGGGGACTGGTGCTCGCGTTCATCGACCTGGACGTACGGCGGCTGCCCGACCGGCTGACCCTGCCGGCGTACCCGGCGGCCGCCGTGCTGCTGACGGCGTGCTCGGCTCTAACCGGCGACTGGACCGCACTGGCCAGGGCCGCAGCCTGCGCGGGCATCGCCGTCTTCGCCTTCTTGCTCGCGGCCTTGTTGTCGCCAGGCGCCGAAGGTCTCGGCCTGGGTGACGTCAAACTGGCCGGAACGCTGGGCGCTCTGCTCGGCTGGATCGGGTGGTGGAACGCGCTCTACGGGCTGCTGACCGGCTTCATCCTGGGCGGCCTGGCGGCTGCCGTCCTGTTGCTCATTCGGCGGGCGGATCGCAAGTCCTACCTGTCGTTCGGCCCTGCGCTGATCCTCGGCTGCTACCTCTGGGCGGTGCTACCACCGCTCGGCTGAAGCCGGTCGAGTTGATCCTTGACCCGCACTTATGCCTAGGTTAGATGCTGGCCAGGACGGGGATTGAGATGAACCACCAGGAACGGCCCCGCATCCGGCGGGGACTTCGGCAGGCGCTGCTGGCAGTCCTAGCCCTGCTCGTGGCCTCCTCCGGGCTCTTGCCGACCCCCCTGCCGGCACAGGCCGACGAGTCCACCAAGGTCTTGCTGGTACTGGACGTGTCGGGCTCGATGAACGAGCCGATCTCCTCCGGCGGCACCAAGTTCGCTGCCGCCAAACGGGCTCTGAAGAAGGTGGCCGACGCGATGCCGGCCGGCACGCAGGTGGGCCTGAGAGTCTACGGGTCGAAGATCGCTGAGCCCAAGGAGCGCAACCCCAAAGCCTGCACCGACACGGACCTGGTGCTGCCGATCGGTCCGCTGGCCCGCGGCAGGATGTACCGCGCAGTCGATTCCTTCAAGGCCAAGGGCGAGACCCCGATCGCCTATTCACTGGAGAAATCGGTCGGCGACCTCGGCTCGTCCGGCAAGCGGGTGCTGATCTTGATATCGGACGGCGAGGAGACCTGCGCGGGGGACCCCTGTCCGGTCGCCCGGAGACTGGCCAAGTCTGGAGTCGACCTGCAGTTCAACGCGATCGGCCTCGCGGTCAACTCCAAGGCTCGCCGGCAGCTCCAGTGCATCGCCAAGGCGGGGGACGGCAACTACTACGACGCCGGCAACACGACCGACCTCGAGGAGGCCGTCCGCCGGATCACGCAACGTGCGCTGCGTCCGTTCCAGACCACCGGGACACCGGTGAAGGGCACGGTCGACCAGGCCGGCGCGCCACAGATCGGTCCGGGCCAGTACAAGGACACCTACGACGCCAGCAACACCCCGCGCTACTACCGAATAACCCGGAGCCCCGGGTCGACGGTGACCGCCTCCATTGCGACGATCGTGCGGCCCTATCCCACCCAGAACCTCGAGAACTGGACACTGACGCTGGCGACCCGCGACGGGACGAAGTGTGCCGCCTCGAGCGCGAGTTCCTCGGGATACCGCTCCACCATGGTTCTCGGCGGCGCGGTCTCCTCCAGCCAGGTCGACGCGGTCACCCGGTCGCCGGGCCCCGAGCCGTGCAGTACCGAGCCAGAACTGCTGCTGTCCCTGTCGCGCAGTTCCCCGGCGGGCAACTCCGATGAGGTGTCGGTCGAGGTGCTCATCGCCGAGGAGCCACCGATCACCAACCTGGAGTCCCTGCCGGAACCCGTGGCCGACTACGACGGGAAGGCGGATGCGGTCCGGCCCGGCAGATCGGCCGGGCCCCGGTTGGGCGGGACGTCCTTCTCCAACTCGACCCAGGTCTCGCCCGGCACCTGGACCGACTCGGTCGCCACCGGGGAAACCGTCTTCTACCGAGTTCGGCTGGAAACCGGCCAGCGGTTGCGCGTGACCGCCGAGACGCCGGCACCGAAAACTGCCTGGCATCTCGCTGCAGGCGAATGGGTCAGCTCGCGAGTCATCGTCTACTCACCCGCCCGAGTGAGCCTCACCGAACAGACCGCCAGCCTGCAGGGGCGGGGATCGGCACGGGTCACCGCTGCCTCGCCGGAGGTAAGGGTGCGGAACCGGGAGGTGCCGCCGCCCGCAAGCTATCTGGATCCCAGTGTGACCACGGCAGCCACCGCGGGGGACTACTTCGTCGGCCTGCAGGTGGACCCGCTGCAGAAGTACCTGTCCGGCCGGGTGATGCAGGTCCGGCTGAGCCTGGCCATCGACGGGAAGCCCAGCGGGCAGCCCCAGTACGCGGCGTCGAGCTCGCCGAGTCCGACGCCGAGCACGACCCCGGGCTCGCCACCGCCGAGCGGGTCACCGACCGCCAGCCCGCTTCCGCCGACCAACTCGGACTCGGCGGTGGCCCCGGCGCTGCTGTTGGCCGGCGCCGGGGTGCTCGCGCTGGGGTTGGTGGCGGGCGCCTTGTGGTGGAGCCGACGTCGCCGGCGGGCGTCCCGCACCCCGGTCTCGTAGTCGGCGTGACCTGTGGCCGTGATAACTTCCGAAGCCTTGCACCGGGGCATCGTCGCCGCGAGCACCAGTGGGTCAGGCCGCAGGTCGTGGGGAACAACTGTGCTGATTGCCGTCGTGGGTTCGTCAGGGCTGAATGAGGTGGAGGGAATCGCCTCACTCCATCCCACCGCTCTGCTGCGCACCAAAGGATCAGCTCAGGCGGGTCACCTGGTCCTGCTGGCGCCCTGGTACGCCGCAGCCGCCGCCAAGGAGCAGGCGCACGTCCTGATCGCCGCGGCGCCGGGAACCAGGGTGGCTGTGCTGACTCCACGACACCACCCGCTCACGTTGACCCTGATCGCCGCGGCGGCGCAGCAGGCTGCCGGCCCCGATGCGGATCCCGGCCTGGTGGTCTCACTGATCAACGCCTCGGTGGCGCGGTCGCGGAGCCTGGTCTGGTATCCGCGGGTCTGGGGGCTGCACGAGCCGGTGCCGACCGCGACCCAGCTGCTTGCCGGCTTCTTCCGCTCGCCCGGTTACTTCAGCGAGATCGGGACAGAGCCGGCGTTGGTCTCGGCGCGCGCCGGCTCGCCGGTGGCCGCGACGGAGCCGGTGTTCGTGGCGGGCGGCAGCCCGCCCCTGCTGCACCGCCAGCTCCGCGGCGCCGCCGTGCGCTCGGCTCCGATCCAGCTGGAACCGGACCAGCCGTTCGCCACCAGGTCGGCGGTGCCGCTGACCGTCCTCGCTGGCGCAGGACGGCCGATGGGCAGCGAGCCGCCGTGCCCGTCCTGCGACGCGCGGCTAGTCAGCGGCGGTTGCGCCTTCTGCGGACTCGCGAGCGCGCCGGCGGCGAGCCTCGTACAGGTTCTGGAAGCTATCGATCACGGGTAAGAGGGGTAGGCGGGGATGAACCCACGGCAGCGACGGGGCGTGGTGTTGATGGTGCTGTCCGGAATTGCGGCAGTGCTGGTGTTCATCGGAGTCTCCAGCTACGTGGCCAGCGTCAACAGCCGGGTGGGGCCGATGGTGACGGTCTACCGGGTGACCACCGATCTGCCTGCCTTCACCACACTGTCCAGCGAGAACACCGAGCCGGCACAGGTGCCTGAGCGCTGGGCGCCGGACAACACGGTGCTGAAGAGCGCGGAGATCGACGGCCGGGTGATCGCCACCCCGCTTACCGCCGGCTCCCCGGTCAGCCTCGACGTTCTGGTGCCGCCCAGCGACCTCGATCCGACCGAGCGGGAGATCGCCGTAAACGTCGATGCCGTCACCGGCCTGGCCGGCCGGGTGCGGCCAGGTGACCGGGTCGACGTGTACGCCGTGTTCGCCGAGGTACCTGGCCTCGCCAAGCAGTCGCGGATCCTGGTTCGGAACGTCAGGGTGATCTCGGTCTCCGGTCAGCTTCAGGTGACGGCACCGGACGCGAAGTCGATCCAGAACGTCATTCCGGTCACCCTGGCGCTGCAGCCGTCCGCGGCGTTGGCCGTAACCTACGCCAACTCATTCGCCAAGGAGGTCCGGCTCGTCGGGCTCCCGCCCGGTGTAGCTCAGGACCGGAGCAAGGAGAGGACGACGTTCGACGCCAGGCAGCTGGGTGGCAGGGCCATCCCGGAGGGGGCGAAATGAACCGAGCAGTCATCGCGATCGCGGACCAGGTGCTCGTCCAGGAGCTTCGCTCGCGGCTTGATCAGAGCGAGGCCGAGGTCGAGGTGGCCTTCGTGGCCGAGTCGACCCAGGAGATGGTGTCGTCGGTCCTGGCCCATCGGCCGTCGATCGCCTTCGTGCACGACCAGCTGGGGCCTGGCCCGGTGATGCAGATCGTGCGCGACCTCACGCTCCGTAACCCCGCCCTCGCGGTCCTGGTGGTGACCACCAGCGACACCGCGGAGGTCTTCGCCGCCGCGTTGAACGCCGGCGCGCGCGGGGTGTTGACCCAGCCGTTCGGGCTGGAGGACCTGGACCACCGGTTGAGCAGCATGCTCGAGTGGAACCAGACGGTCCGGACAGCCCTGGCCGACAGCCAGAGCGGCAGCAACGGCCACAGCCGTGGCGGCCGGGTGATCGCCGCAGCGGGCGCCAAGGGCGGCGTCGGCACCACGGTCGTGGCCTCGCACCTGGCCTGGGACGCGGCACGTTCGGACCCGAACATGCGGGTGTGCCTGGTCGACCTCGACGTCGAGAGCGGCGATGTGCCGAGCTACCTGGACGTCAGCCATCGGGTCTCCATCGCCGATCTGGCCAAGATCAGCGAGGACCTGACCGCGCGCGCCGTCGCCGACACCGTTGTCGCGCACTCCAGCGGCCTGCACCTGCTGCTCACCCCGACGGAGATCCGCGACACCGAGTACGTCACCCCGGAGGCCGTACGCCGGATCATCGCTCAGCTGCGGACGCTCTATCACCTGGTCGTGATCGATGTCGGTTCGGCGATCACCACGACCCAGGCGGCCGCGGTCGAGTCCGCCGACCTCACGCTGCAGCTTGTCACCGCGGACGTGCCGGCGCTGCGGGCGGCCCGCCGCCAGGTCGTCGCCTGGGAATCCCTCGGCGTCGTCGGCGCGGACCGGGTCCATGTCGTGGTCAACCGGTTCGTCCGCCGCAGCGAGATCCAGCAGGACACCATCGACATGCTGACGCTGGGTCAGCGGTCCCAGATCCTCATCCCAGACCTCGAGCGTGGCCTGGAGCGTGCGGGGAACAGCCGAACGCCGGCCGAAGTGCGCAACCAGACGTGGTGGCGGAGCCTGCGGGCGATCGGGCAGGAGCTGGATGTGACCGGTGCCTACCGAGAGGCTCTTGCTGCGGAGGCCGGCCTCGAGGCGGCCGAGGCGGCTGCCTCGCCGCCGACCCGCCGGAATCGGCACGCCAACGGACGCGGATCTGGCCGCAGGGCGCCCGCGGAGTCAGGCCGCGGGCCACGCCCCCGGCGGGTCGTCGTCGATGCCGGCCAGGCCACGTTGGAGACGGTGGCGATGTTCCCGTTCGCGCTGCTCATCCTGGCCGTCGCCCTGCAGACGATCCTGCTCGGCGTGACGTTCGCCTACTCCGGGGTGGCCGCCGACGCGGCGGCTCGGGCCGTCTCGCTGGGCAACAACCCGCAGGCCGCCGTGGCGGCTGCGCTGCCGAGCGGGATGCAGTCCAAGGTGTCGGTGGCGGCCGGAGGTTCCTCGGTCCGCGTCACGGTCCGGGCGCCTCTCCTGATGGGTGACGGGGTGACCCGCGACGTCGGCATCGGGGTCAACCATCGCGTGGTGGAGGAACCCCGGTGAGCGGGAACCGTGGTCGTGATCCGCGCGACGCGGAGCGTCGCATTGAACAGGGCCAGGCGACGATCGAGTTCATGGCCATGGTGCCGCTGGTGCTCGCGGTGCTCGTCGCGGCGCTGCAGGTGATGATCGTGGCCTACACCGCGCACGCCGCCTCCCAGGCCGCACGGGACGGCGCCCGGGCGTACTCGCTGAACCAGTCGGCCGCCGCGGCGGCCCAGGCCAGCCTGCCCGGAGCGATCAGCCTGGTGAACGTCGCGACGTTCGGTCCGGACCACGGCGTACGGGTCACGGTGGAGGCACCGCCCATGCTGTTCCTCGTCGACCGCCAGGTCACCCGATCGGTGACCATGCCATGACGGCCACGACTCGCCTACGCCCGTTTCTCCGCACAAGGCCACGAACGGCCGCTCCAATCCCCGATCACGCCTCCGTATCTCCGCACAAAGCCACGAACGTGCCACGACCATCCCCCCGTACGACCGTTTCTCCGCACAAGGCCACAAACGGGCGCTCCAATCCCCCATCAGGCCTCCGTATCTCCGCACAAAGCCACGAACGTGCCTTAGCCGGGCCGAGCGCGCGAGCAGACAGGAGCGACAACCCGGAATGAGACGGGAGTTCAGCAAGGGTTTCGTCCGGCTGCAGGACCGCACCCGGACAGAGAGCGAAGCCGACGACGCCCAGGTGCGCCGGTTCAAGCAGATCCTGCTGGACGAGGTCGACCTGCAGGAGCTGTCCCGGCTGCCCGGCGATGAACGCCGCGCCCGGTTGGAGCGGGTGCTGGCCCACCTGATCTCGCGCGAAGGCGTCATCCTCTCCAGCCGGGAGCGGTCGACGCTGGTCCGCCGCGTGGTCGACGAGGCAGTCGGGCTGGGCGTCCTGGAGCCGCTGCTGGCCGACGACTCGATCTCGGAGATCATGATCAATGGCCACGACACCGTCTACGTCGAGCGGTTCGGCCGGGTGGAGCGGATTCCGTCCGGCTTCACCTCCGAGGCGCAGCTGCTGCAGACCATCGACCGGATCGTTTCGGCGGTCAACCGCCGGGTCGACGAGTCCAGCCCGATGGTCGACGCGCGGCTGCCGGCCGACGCGCGGATGCCCCGCGGCGCTCGAGTCAACGTCGTCCTGCCGCCGCTGTCCCTTGGCGGCCCGGCCGTCACCATCCGGCTGTTCCCCAAGGCCTACGGGCTGGCCGACCTGCTGCAGCGAGGCACCTTGGACCGGGAAAGCGTCGAGCTGCTGTCCACCAGCGTCCGGGCGCGGCTGAACATCATCGTCTCCGGCGGCACCGCCTCGGGAAAGACAACCCTGCTGAACGCGCTGTCGCAGTTCGTACCGGGACGGGAGCGCATCGTCACGGTCGAGGACGCCGCCGAGCTGTCGCTGAACCAGGAGCATGTCATCCGGCTGGAGACCCGCCCGCCGAACGTCGACGGCCGCGGCGTGGTCACCATCCGCGATCTGGTCCGCAACTCCCTGCGCATGCGCCCGGACCGGATCATCGTCGGCGAGGTCCGGGGCGGTGAGGCGCTGGACATGCTGCAGGCGATGAACACGGGCCACGAGGGATCGCTCACCACCGTGCACGCCAACAGCGCCTACGACGCACTGTCGCGGCTGGAGACCCTGGCCACCATGAGCGATGTCGAGGTCCCGTTCATGGCGATCCGGGACCAGGTCAACTCCGCGATCGACCTGGTCGTGCAGCTGCAACGGCATGCCGACGGCTCGCGCCGCATCGTCCAACTGGCCTACCTGACCTCGGCCCGTCGCGAGGACTACCGGCTCGTGACCCTGGCCGATTACGACCCCGTACGCCGCCAGTTCCGCCGTTACCCGGTGCCCGCCAAGATGGTCGGCGCCTTGCGAGCAGCCGGCGAGACGCTGCCACCCGGCTGGGAGTCGGCGGCATGATCTGGATCTTCGTCGGTCTGGCGGCCTTCACCGGCTTGCTGATGGCTGGGGTCGCGCAGTTCGCCACCAACTCGACTCAGCACAAGCTCATCGTCGCCGGCACGCTGGAGGGAACGATCTCCGCCGAGGCGCCCCGGACCCGCTTCGCCCGGATCAGCCTGCTGTTCAACCGCACCCGGCTGGGCCGCTGGCTGCAGCGTGAACTCGTGCTAGCCGGCGTGACGTATCCCCCGATCGTGGTCTTCGGGATTTTGATCTTGGTCACCGCGACGATGCCGTACCTGCTGGCCCGGCTGCTCGCTCCGGCCTTCGGGGTGATCGGGCTGGCCGCCGGCTACCTGCTGCTGCGCGGTTGGTTGCGACGGTCTCGGGAGCGACGCCGTGAGCGCTTCGTCCAGCAGATCCCCGAGCTCGCCCGCGTCCTGTCCAACGGCGTCAACGCCGGCTTGAGCATCACCACGGCCTGGGCGGTCGCCGAGGGCGAGATGGCCGAGCCCGCCAAGACCGAGATCCAGCGCCTGAACGCCGCCGTACGGTTCGGCACCTCGGCGGAGGAGGCGATGCTGCAACTGAACGATCGGCTGCCGGCCCGGGAAGTCCGAGTGCTGATGTCCACCCTGGTGGTGGCAGCCCGCTCCGGTGGCTCGCTGATCAAGGCCCTACGCGACATCTCCCTCACATTGGACGACCGCAAGGAGGTCCGCCGCGAAGTCCGGACCACCCTGGCCCAGTCACGCGCAACCGGTGCCCTGGTCACCGCCATGGGTCTCGGCATCCTGCTCGCGCTGAACGCCATCCAGCCAGGAACGGTCGAACGGATGACCCAGAACCTGATCGGTCAGATTGCCCTGGTGGTCTCCTTCGGGCTCTTCGTCGTTGGGCACCTGGCGGTGCGGCGAATGACCCGGATCGAGCGATAATGCCCCGAAGTCGAGGCATTCCATGCTGACGTTCTCGACCATCTGGCCGGCGCTCGGCGCGACCGGGGCCCTGCTGACCCTGCTGCTCGGCTACCGGATGATGCGCGGCCGGCCAAGCGAGTATCTCGACGCCGCAGACCTTATCCTGCTCCGCGAGGAGCGGCGGCGGGAGGCAGCTGGGCGGCTCTCCCTGCTGGAACGGCTCGCCGGACGTTTCGTGCCCCGGATTCGCCGGATGATCGGGCCGAACGGACTGGCGTACCTGCAGCGGCTGATCAACTACGCCGGTCGGCCGGTCGGGGTCACCGTGGACGGGTTGCTCCGCCGGATGGTATGGTGGGCGATTCTGCTGCTGCCTGCGGTGGCCGTATTTGTGTTCGGCGGATTTCCCGCCGCCTCCCTGCTGATCCCCGTGGTGGCGATCTTCCTCCCGCTGGGCCGGGTCGCCGGCCTGGCCCGCCGGCGGCGGGAGAGCATCGACGCCGACCTGCCGGACTTCCTCGACATCCTGGCCGTCACAGTGAACGCCGGCATCGCGTTCCGGGCAGCCATGGCCCGGGTGATCGACCGGTTCGAGGGCGCCATCACCAGTGAGGTCCGGCTCACCCTTGACCAGCTTGCCCACGGGGCGAGCATCCGTACCGCCTTCTCCAACATGGAACAGCGGGCGGGGTCGCAGGCCATGCACAGCTTCGTCACGGCCTTCCTGCAGGCTGAGGAGCTCGGCGCCCCGCTCGCCGAGACGCTGAACCAGATCGCCACCGACATGCGTCGGGAGAGCGCGCAGCGGATGCGCCGGCGCGCCGCGCAGACCGCTCCGCGGGTCACCCTGGTCACCTCACTGGTTCTGGTGCCGGCCACGTTGATCCTGGTCGTGGTCGGGCTGATCCTGGGCATCAACCTTGACTTCGGCGACCTGCTGGGGGCGTTCTCGTGAGCCCGATCCGGCCATGAGCGCGCTCTCGGGGGTGAGCCAGCCATCGATCCGGCCGCGGGCGCCGGCGGCGGCCGCTGCTCCGAACCCGACCGCAGAGGCCCTGCTTGTCGACAACAGCTACGTACGGCTGATCCGGTGGGTGTTCACCGCTCGGCTGGTCTGCCTGGCGCTGGCGGCCCCGGCCGCCCTGGCTAGTAGCACCTCCTCGCCGGTGGCAACGATCTCGCTGTTCCTGCTCACCGTGTCCAGCTTGGTCTTCAGCCGCAGTGACCGGCTGATCGCCACGCTGATCCGTCATCCATTGCTTGCCTCGCTGGACACGGCGGTCAGCATCGCCCTACTCATCAGCTCCGGTGCCGGCCAGCCGGCAACGCTGACCGTGGTCTGCACCGCACTGGCCGCGGGCCTGCTGTTTCCCCGACGGGTGCTGGTCGTCTTGATGGTTCCCCTGGTGATCGGGAGCCTGGGCGCCCCAACGACGGTACTGTCGGCGGCCCCGACCAGCTGGCAGGGTTGGCTCGCACTGGTTGCCGGGCTGCCCGCCCTGGTGCTGGGCGTCTGTGTGATCGGTTCGGTGGTGCAGCGCAACGTGCAGTCGATGGTCGAGGCCCGGCACCAAGCGGCCGAGGCCCTGGCTGCGGTCGGCGCGACGCAGGAGCGAGCCCGACTGGCCCGGGACATGCACGACTCGGTGGGCAAGTCCATCCACGGCATCTCGTTGGGCTCCAAGGCCCTGCGCCTGATGGTGGATCGGGACCCCGCCACCGCCCGGGAGCTGGCCGGCTCGCTGGCCGAGGCCGCCGACCAGGCGGCGCGCGAGGCCCGGGCGCTGCTGATGTCGTTGCGCGAGGGGCAGATCGACCGGCCGACTGTCGAGGTGATCAGCGAGATCCTCGCCGACTGGCAGCAGCAGACCGGGACCACCGCCCAGCTGGTCAGCGTGCAAGCCGTCGACGCCAGCCCGCAGGTGACCTCGCAGATGAGCTCGGCGCTGCGGGAGATCTTGCACAACATCGACAAGCACGCGGCAGCGAGCACAGTCACCGTACGGCTGACCGGCGACACGGAACGGATCGAGCTGCAGGTCGCCGACGACGGAGTCGGGTACGACGTGGGCAAGGCGAAGGCGGGCGAGGCCGACGGGCACTTCGGCTTGCGCGGCCTGCGGGAACGAGCAGAGCAGGTCGGCGGATCGGTCCACATCAGTTCGGCGCACAGGAAGGGCACCACGGTTCGATGGACAGCACAACGACACTGGACGACCAGCTGACCGCCACAGCAACAGCCAAAGGGGACGACCCCCTCGAACCCCCGAGAAGCGCGGCAACAGTGCGGGTGGGCATCGCCGACGACAACGCGGTGGTCCGGATGGGCATTCGCAGCCTGCTGGCCACAGCTGATGACATCGTCGTGGTGGGCGAGGCGGGTGACGGCGCCTCCGCGGTCACCCTGGCTCGTACGGCCAAACCGGACGTGATGCTGCTCGACGTCCGGATGCCCCGGCAGGACGGCGTCAGTGCCGCGCCGGACATCGCCCAGCACGCGACGGTGCTGATGCTGACCTACGCCGAGTCGCCGGAGATCGTCTCGGCGGCGGTCAAGGCCGGGGCCCGGGGATATCTCGTACACGGTCATTTCACCGAGAACGAGCTGTTGTCGGCGGTACGGATGGCCGCCCGCGGGATGGGCACCTTCTCGGCCCAAGCCGTCACCGCGCTGTCCAATCCGAGGCCGAGCAAGGCCGTCCTGGCCAGCCGCTACGGTCTCTCGGAACGAGAGGCCGATGTCATGGACCTGATGGCCCAGGGAGCGGCCAACGGTGAGATCGCCCGCACGCTGTACATCTCCGAGAAGACCGTCAAGAACCACATCAACCGGATCTTCACCAAGCTGCAGGCCAACAACCGTGGGCATGCGGTGTCCCTGTGGCTGGCCGGTTGATCGGCTGCTGATGCGCACTCTGAACCCTTGAGCTCATGCCCACCCCGCACCGCCACTCAGCCGGCCCTTTCCACGCTGCACCCTTTACCCGACGCTGCACCCGCTGCAGAGG